>JAZODQ010000035.1:0-21525 GCA_045597105.1 Acetatifactor sp. | reverse complement strand
CAACGAAAAAAGAATCAAAGAGAAACTTGGCTGGATGAGCCCTATTGAATACAGGCTATCCGTCTTGGCTGCATAAAAAATAGCGTAGCAGCCATTAAAACTGCTACGCTTAAAAAGTCTAACTTTTTGGGGTCACCTCAGGATACCTGCGAGGCTCTATTATATTTCGCATATGTAATTCGATCTAAATTATGCTTCCTTCTTTTCCTTAGAAGAACGTACCATAAAGATACTGATTAACAGGGATATTACATACAGAGCACCTGTTACATACAGTACTGTCTGGTAACCAACGGGATTAATCATGTTGCCATGTCCATCATCTACCATAGTACCGAAGTTGTTTACAATCCAGCTAGCCAGCTGATTACCGCTCAGACCTGCAAATGCCCAAGCAGACAGAGTCAAACCGTGGATTGCACTGATGTTACCCATTCCGTAATGATCGGAAAGTAGTGTAGGTACATTGGAGAAACCACCGCCGTAACCTGCGTTTACTACAAAGATCAGACCAAGTACCAGGATGGTAAGCAGGATATTGCCACTACCGTTCTGGATACCGTTTGTTACAATTACCAAACCGGTAAATACGATGGACAGCACGAAGATTATCTTGTAAATGGTATTTCTGTCCTTCATGGTATCAGCCCAAGCGGAGAAGCCCAGACGACCACCTGCATTGAAGATTGCAGATACAGTAGAGATAACACCAACAGCACCTGCTAAACCGATACATTTTACAATCATCTTTTCCTGTGAAATCAAAGCCAGACCACAGGTAATGTTCAGGAAGAACATCAACCAAATACCGATATAAAGAGTAACGGGCTTGGACTTGATAACTGCCATCATGCTCTGACCCTTTTCCTTCTTCTGAGGTTCATGCCAGCCTTCAGGCTTCTTCAGAAGAATGTGGCCTACGAACATCATTACGAAATAAACAGCTGCCAGAATCCAGAACATCTTGTAGATGCCGCCTTCGCCTAAGTTTGCAAGCAGTGCCTGCATGATAGGACTTGCGATAGCCTTAGCTGCACCGAAACCTGCTACTGCAAGACCGGTTGCCAGACCCTTTCTATCCTGGAACCAAAGCATCAGGGTCTTAACGGGGGATAAATATCCGGTTCCCAGACCAACACCCATGATGAAACCATAGCAAATGTAAATACCAATCAGAGCAAGAACGTTTCCTTTACTCTGACCACCATAGTAAATGAAGAATCCGGTACCTGCCATACCAAGTGCAAAACAAATTGTTGCAATCAGGGATGACTTATGGATGTCCTTCTCTACGATGTTTCCAAGGAATGCAGCAGACATACCAAGGAAGAAGATTGCGAAACTGAATGCCCACTCAGTTGCACCCTTAGAGAAACCGATATAATCAGCGATTTCCTGACTAAAGATGGACCAGCAGTAAACAGTACCGATACTGCAGTGGAGTAACAGTGCAGGGATTGCCGCACAAATCCACTTGTTTTGAACGTTTTTCATTTTGTTTCCCTCTTTCTTTTTCTTTCCCGTCATACAAATCCCTTCGATTTATCTGACGATGAATTTTTTAATAAATTATTATAAAAATATTAGATATATCGTAGTCATTCTACTCCTTATTTCCACAAAATGCAAGGCAGAAAACATAATAATTCGACAAACAGCCGGAATCTTTGCACAACACAAAACAACCGGCCAATTAACCGGTTGTTCCATAATATGAGTATCTCCTAGAAATTATTACTCATGTAGATTTTAGAGGCTTCCATACATACATCTGCCACTGCCATTCCCATCACAAAGAATGTCATCACAATCAATAAAAATACTGCAGCCTTATCATACACTATCTTTTTTACCCAAAAGTTCGAAAGTAACAGCTCCAGGCCAAGACCAATTAACATCACAGGCCACATAGAAAAAATAAAATCATAACTAATCAGTCCCAGCACCGAATGAAGCAGAAGCATAATTCCGAATGCTACCATACTTAAGCCTGCTGTAACAGAGCCTACCCTGTGTGTTCTGGTGGTTTGTGTATTATTCTCCATCTCCGTCCAGTTCCTCCTTTTTACCCTTTATCATGCGTATACCAATAACAATAATTAAAATTGAAATGACAACCTGTGGTATCCTATCAACTACCGGTGACAAATACATCCATAAATGATTGGGTATTAAGCTGTAGAAGGTAGAGGCCAAATTCTGCCAAAGCATAACTACACCAAATACTATCAAGATTCCTGCTCCCCACTTTCTTAAAGTAGGATTAGATATCCTGATATCTCTGCCATTCAGAAAAGCTTCCCAAATATATTCGTCCTGCAATTCCAAAAAAGTCTCATCATCACAGGCAACCAGATTTCTGGCATGAAAGAAACCATAGAACCATATTAATATCGGAATAAATACAAAAACATCACTAAGCCGTAACACATTGAAAACAATAAAGCTTAAGAAAAACAATATCATAATACTGATTCCCTGTTTCATAAATCCCATATGCATCTCTGCCGCTCCCGGTAAAAGGGAACAAATAAATGTAAAAAAGCCTCTCTTTTTCTGTTGTTTCATCCTAGTATCCTCCATTTCTGTTATTTAAAAATATTTAATTCACTATCATTATTAAAAATATGATTGCCACCGAATGCCTTTTGAAGAATACTGTCTTCATGCAGTACTTCTTCCTTAGTGGGATATTCCTTCCGTACTATGATATTCTGCCTTGGAGGTACATCCGAAATCTGTGCATCCATAAGACTCGGTAAGGCAAAGATTATCAAAATAGCTGCAGCTACCGACGTCAGCACTCGGAAGCAATACGTCCGGAATTCCTTCACCTTGTCTTTCGAAGCTTTGTCCTTAGATACCTCCAAACCTTCCATTATGCGCTCAAACAAATCCGGAGGTGCTGCTACCAATTCATTTTCTTCTACTTCTAAAATCAATTGTTCCAGTTCTTCATCAGTTAAATATGTATCTACTAATTTCATTCCTTCAGCATCTCCTTTCTGTAAGATTTCTTAAGCATTTCCCGTGCACGGTATATCTGGGATTGAACCGTTTTCAGTCCTACTCCCGACTGTTCAGAGATTTGCTTTGCTGTTTTACCTTCCATAAAATGTTCCAGCGCAACCTCCCTGTAGGGTGGCGAAAGTGCATCACAACATTTCTCAAATTCTTTCAGTACCTCCTGATTCAAAACCTGCTTCAAAGGATCATCCCTATCCACCACATCCTCACCGGACATTTCTTCCACCATTGTCGGTACTAATCTTCTGGCCGCTGCCCGGTTATAATCAATACACTTATTTGTTGCAATACGGCAAATCCAAGCTTTTTCACTCAGTTTATCGATTTCTCTTAAGTGTTGATATGCAGATAGGAAGGTTTCCTGCGTCAAATCCTCTGCAGTAAAATAATCCCCTGTAAGCTTCAAGCAAATGGAAAAAATCAGATTCCGGTACTGATTTACAAGCCTTATAAAATTTTCTCTTGAATCTATTTTTTCCACCTCCCGTCTGCTTTCATTATTTAAAACGAACCAACTCAAAAAATGTCTGCAAGAAATTGAAAAATTGTGAATTTTATTATTCTTTCCAAAACTTAGACAATACAAGTCTTGCAAATCTGGTTATAACAAAAAGCAATGATGGGTACCATCACTGCTTTTCACTTTCTTAATATTCCTTTTTTTCCAACACCTTTACCGCAATCAACATGGAACCTGCTACAATCAGAACCATTACCAAAATGAATATTACTAATAACTGTACTCCCGTTATTTGGATATTGCTGATATAATTTAAAACGCCCTGTAATTCTTTACCGAAATTTTGAATCAGATAAGTACTGAAAAAACCACCAAGTACTATAACACCTGCAACAATAAGCATAATCACTCTTGACTTTTCCGCACCAAATTTTAACTGAACAGGTATCATAATTGACATAAGCACCATTATGGATAAAAGTGCACCGACAAACATAATCACTGTTTCCGCTAATACATCCTGCTTCCCACTAATCATTTGCATTATTAATCCTAACGCAAATATAATCGTACTCAGAACCGTTGATACCAGAAATACAAATAAATATTTTTCCTGTACATAATTTTTTCTCTGCATGGGCAATGTCATTAAGAATGCCATGCCATTTTCATAACTGTCATAACTAAGAGTGCTGATAGCCAGAGTCGCTCCTACAAAGGCACTGTAAAATATAGCAAAACTGATATCTCCCTCTGAAATCGTCAGGATAATACCCAGTATCAATACAATCATCACCGTTGTTTTCTGTCCTGCCAATAGGCAAAAATCTTTTTTCAACAATCCTTTCATCTACTTCTCCCCCTTTTTCTTGGTAATCATCAGACTGATTACTTTATCAATATTGCCTTTTTCTATAATAATGTCCGGATAATTTTCCTGATAAAATTGTCTATGTTTTGTCAAACAACTATAAATATGTGATTCTTTCTTGGAGCAAAGCAGATACTCTTTATTTAATCTGTCATACTGCTCCTGGGTCACCTTCAGCACACCATACTCATCCATCAATACATCGGTTTCTTCATGCAACAAAATCTTTCCGTCATCAATCAGGTAAATATCATCACAGAGTCCTTCCAAATCGGTAGAAATATGAGAGCTGATCAGGATACTGTTGCCTTCCTCTTCCATATATTCACGCAGCATATCCAGAATCTCATCTCTGGCAACCACATCAAGTCCTGCAGTAGGCTCATCCAGAACCAATAACTTTGCACCATGGGACAGAGCAACCAGGAGCTTTAATTTTGCCTTCATACCTGTAGAAAACTCTTTAATCTTCTGATCCATGGGAATACCGAAATGCCCGCATTTCCGAATGAAATCATTTTTATCGAAACGAGAATACATGGTGGCCATAATTCCAGTCACATCTTTAACTGTCAGATAACCGCTGAAGCCTGACTCGGCCAGAACCACACCTATATCCTCTTTTTCTTTATTGCTCAGCTTATTTGCAGCCTTACCATCTATTTTTACCGTACCACTGTCCGGCTTAATCAAATTTAAAATTGCCTTAAAAGTAGTACTCTTACCTGCACCGTTTCTACCGATAAGTCCGGTCACTGTCCCCGATTCCAGAGATAAGCTGCAATCAAGCTCAAACCGACTATATTTTTTCTTTACGTTTTCTAATACTAATGCCATAGTTACTCCTCCAATATCAATTGAAATAATTCTAGAAGCTCCTCGTTCTGCATACCATAATTTTTTGCTTTATGAACAGTCAGCTCCAAATCCATTTCAATCTCTTTTTTTCTTTCTTCCTTCTGCAAATTACGGTTAATTCCTGCAACAAAGCTTCCTTTACCGTGGACAGTGATAATAAATCCTTCTTCCTCCAATGTATCATAAGCTTTTTTTACAGTCAGAGCGCTGATACGCAAATCCTTCGCAAGACTTCTCACAGAAGGAAGCGCCTGTTCACTCTGCAATTTTTCCTGTATAATCGCTGCCTTAATCTGATCAACAACCTGTTCATAAATGGGCTGCATGGATGAATTGTTTATAATAATATTCATTTGGTACCTCTCTATACTAGTATCTGTCGACATAAACAGTATATAACAGTGTATAACTGTTGTCAACTGTTTTATACTGTTTATTCAAAAATTTTTAATTTATGATTTCTTCTTTTCCTCCCATCGTTCAAACCACCTTAGAAAAAGACAAAAATATATGAGTAGCAGCACAAAACTAATAGCCCAGAAAGTCATTTCCTCCTTCCATTCTCCCTCCAGAACATAGTCCTTCCATTCCATCAACCACGCAAAAGGAATATATCTGAATATTTTTGCAAGCTCTATATTACTGTACATAACCGATTGCATACATTCAAACACACCCCAAAGAATGGATAAACCTATTCCAAATTTCAAATGTAAAAACAAATGAAACAGATAATAGAAAGAACTAAATACCATCATCCCCCCACAGAGTAACCATAATTTCTGTAAGATATCCCCATTAATTCCTCCTATAATTTTTATAGAAACTGTCTGCAACAATAATTGCAACACGGCAATTGACCAAGCAACCAGCCAAATTCCCATAATCACTGTTTTTCTATGCCTTACACCCAGGATACCATACATATTTGAGATTCCTTCTTCTATTCTGATTAGGAATGCAATAGAAATACTACAAAAAATCGGTAGAAGAATTCCTACGAATTCATATATCATTTTAATTCTGGCAGCAGGTTCCTTAAAATCATACAATATATAATAGACATCCATCAAAAGTGTGATTCCACAAATTATTAAAATATGAAATAACCAGAATTTTGTATGTCTTAATTTCAATAACTCCAATTTAACACTTGTTAATATACTCATTATGACCGGATTTCCTTTTCAAACAAATAAACATCAAGCCATGCCAGTACGAAAAATAAAAGCACTGATAAAACCATTGCCAGCAAATGCAATATATTGTAGGATGCGTAAGTATCTAAAAACACTCCGCTCATGCCTATCCTCAGAATTACTTCCATTTCTTTTGCACTCCAGCAATAAGGATATAAAATCCAGTATCCTGTATTTCCTACTGCAATTACCGATAAAAGTCCCAATAATACATTTATAAATACAGCTGTGAACTTCCCTAAAAATCTCATTATGATAAAACAAAAAGGAATCTGCCACATGGTTGTAATCACCAGCACAATATTGGCTATGAACAGCTCCCCAAAATTGTATACTGCATATCCCGGAAACAAAAGCATTGGACAAATCTGGATCAACAACATACAAATCATTTCTGTGATAAATAATTTTTCTATAAGCACCAGATGTTTCGCCCATTTTACTTTTTTCAGATTCACAGGCAGCGAAAAAGTAATCTGACGGTTGCCGGATGTTTCTTCCGCCTGATTGGAAAGAAAACATAGTACTGCTATCATTCCCTGCAATAAAAAAGCATACCACCAATAAATTGTAATACTTTGAAAGTTCAAAACACCTGCCATAAAGAACGAAAACAATACAGTCAAAAGCGGAGCAATCAATAGCAATCTATTCAACATAGTATGTTTGTATTTCAAATATTCTGCCCTTACAAACCTCATGCGTATTCCCTCCTGTTTTTAGCAATCTCCATAAACAAATCTTCCAATTGCACCGACTGGTCTATTTTCCCTTCATAAGCCAATATTCCTTCTGATAATATCCCTATATGGTCTGCCACCATCTGCACTTCATTCAATATATGGCTGGATAAAATCACTGTCATTCCATTGTCCGCAAAACCTCTGATTAATCCTCTCATCTCCTCGATACCAAAAGGATCCAGCCCATTTGTGGGCTCATCCAGAATTAATAACTCCGGCTGATTCATAATTGCA
Source organism: Acetatifactor sp. (assembly GCA_045597105.1). Classification (GTDB taxonomy): domain Bacteria; phylum Bacillota; class Clostridia; order Lachnospirales; family Lachnospiraceae; genus Acetatifactor. The sequence continues at coordinate 14,133 of JAZODQ010000035.1, read as the reverse complement.
AGTGCAATACCTAATCTCTGCTTCATACCAAGTGAAAACTGACCCGCTTTCTTCTTTCCTACATTATGCAGACCAACCCTTTCTAAGGTTTCATTAATTCTTTCCTTCCCCAATCCCAACATCAGCGTTCGTATTTCCATATTCTCATAAGCACTTAAATTACCATATATTGGTGGATTTTCAATTAATGCACCTATGTGCTTTAAATCATTTCTCTCCCAATCATGCCCCTCAAAAAGAATATTTCCCTTGCTGGGCTTTACAATGCCGGAAATCATTTTCAAAATAGTAGATTTCCCTGCACCATTAGCTCCTAACAATCCATAAACTGTTCTTTTCGGAATATTTAGATTGACCTGACTTACCACTTCTTTCCCGGAATATTCTTTTGTCAGATTTTCTGTTCGTAATATAAGATCCATTATTAGATACCTCCTTTTATCTGCTTTACTTACGTTGTCATATATGACTACCGTATATCCTTTTATGACTGATTATATGATTCCGACAGATAAAAAAAGATAGAAAAAAAGCATTGAAAAATAAATTTTTCAATGCTTTCCGCGTCCCTGACTGGAGTCGAACCAGCGGCCTTTCGCTTAGGAGGCGAACGCTCTATCCTACTGAGCTACAGAGACATTTATTCAAAGTCTGCCTGAAACAGACTTTAAACCTTATTGTATTTCTTTAGGAAAATTAATAAATCCTTGTAGCCAGACTACACCTTTAAAGCGTCGTCCGACTTCAGGTTCCCCAAACAAATCTATTATATTGATACAAACATCAAAAGTCAATTCATTACAGCAAATTGTCAGTATATAAATTTCTTCATTGGTTACTCTGTTGATTACCTTTCGCATGTTTACTATTTCGCCAAGTACAGAATATTGATCACATTCCGCACCATAGGGCATGAAATAAGTATCCACCAAACTATATACATCCTGACGCTGCAACTTGTTGATTACTACATTGTACTGATCCAGTTCATGGAAGAACAATGTATCCATGGCATCTGTATCACCTTTTTGAGCTGCCTTTAATAAATTATGCCGTACTTCCTTGGTTTTATTAATTTGTTTTTTCTGTTTTTCATTTTTGAGAATAGGCATCATAATGGTACCACTGGTGGATAATCCGGCCAGCGTCAGGGTAGAACCTGACACCGGATACATATCCAGCGCCATCATCTTCAGATAAGAAATACGATCTCTTAAATAAAAGATAATGGAAGTAGATATGTTGGTATCCTCACAAACTCCTGCAAAGGAGTCCTTATCCACATGACGCTCCACAAATACTTCTTCATTGGTAGTTACACCACTGCCAATCAGGTAGGGATAATAATATTCATATACAAATTTATCATCCTCATCAAATTCGCCACAAACAGCTATACCCAGTCCTTCTGCAAAATCCTTGCAAAAATCACCTAATAAAATCTCTTCCTGATTAATGGTATATGCACGCCTGTCGGCTTCTTGAATAACGGAGTGCAATAGCTCCTTCAATTTCTTTCTGTTTGAAAGACTGCTGAAGCCTATTGCGCGCAAATACATATGCAATGATTACACCTTCCTTTATTACCTAATACAAATAAATCAAAAATAATTATTTTGCAGGAACAATCTTATCCTTGCCACCCATGTAAGGACGCAGTGCTTCAGGAATATTGATACTACCGTCTTCATTTACATTATTCTCAAGAAATGCAATCAAACCTCTGGGGCTTGCAAGTACAGTATTATTCAATGTATGAACATAATAAGTACCGTTCTCACCCTTGGTACGGATACCTAATCTTCTTGCCTGAGCATCACCCAGAGTAGAACAAGAACCTACCTCAAAGTACTTCTGCTGTCTGGGGCTCCATGCCTCTACGTCACAGGACTTCACCTTCAAATCAGCCAAATCTCCGGAGCAGCACTCCAATGTACGTACCGGAATGTCTAAGCTACGGAAAAACTCTACAGAATACTGCCACATCTTATTGTACCAATCCATAGAATCTTCAGGCTTACACAGTACTACCATTTCCTGCTTTTCGAACTGGTGTACGCGGTAAACACCTCTTTCCTCAATACCATGAGAACCTACCTCCTTACGGAAACAGGGAGAATAAGAAGTCATAGCAATAGGCAGACTGTTTTCCTTTACAATCTGGCCTTGGAACTTACCAATCATAGAGTGCTCAGAAGTACCTATCAGATACAGATCCTCGCCTTCAATCTTATACATCATAGCTTCCATCTCTGCAAAGCTCATAACACCGGTTACTACATTACTTCTAATCATGAAAGGAGGAATACAGTAAACAAATCCCTTATCAATCATAAAATCTCTTGCATAACTAAGCATTGCAGAATGAATTCTTGCTGCATCGCCAATCATATAATAGAAACCGTTTCCACTGGTTCTACCTGCGCTCTCCTTATCCAATCCACTAATGCTATCCAAAATATCTGCATGATAAGGTACTTCAAATTCAGGAACTACAGGCTCACCATATTTCTGAATTTCTACGTTTTCATTATCATCTTTACCAATAGGTACAGAAGGATCAATGATGTTAGGAATTACCATCATAATCTTAGTTACCTTCTCCTGTAACTCATTCTCCTTAACCTGCAACTCTTCCAGTCGTTTAGCATTAGCAGCAACCTCTGCCTTCTTTGCTTCTGCCTCTTCCTTCTTACCCTGTGCCATAAGTGCACCGATTTCTTTGGAAATCTTATTACGGGATGCACGCAGATCATCTGCCTCCTGTTTTGCCTTTCTGCTTTCTATATCCAGTGCGATTACTTCATCCACCAAAGGAAGCTTTGCATCCTGGAATTTCTTCTTAATATTTTCCTTCACTACATCAGGATTCTCTCTTAAAAATTTAATATCAATCATAATATCCTCCATTTAACTGCCATTGCAGCATCTTTAACTTATTCACCCATGGCGATTGCCAATGCTTCTGCCTCTTCTTTACCTAAATCAATACTACTCTTGCCATTCTTAATTTCCTTGGTATAAGAATAACAACCTTCCGTACTATGCACGGAATTAATAATAAAACCATTATTCATTTCATCCAGCAAAGCCAAAGAAAAACTAAGCTGTCCACCCATCTGATTAAACGCATCATATTTTACCAGACCCATTTTTTGATAAGCAGACTCCATATTCTTATATAATGTACGAATATCTTTTTTATTTTTCTCTGTGACATTTTTTAAAAATTTATTATCTTCGCAAATGTCTGCAATTTCCTGCTCCAGACTCTTTCCGTCGCTACCTGCAACGAAACTGTCCAGACGTTTTTTTAATTTACCGATTTTACAGGTTTGTACAATAAGCAAAATCATTATGATAAGTAACAGTACCAACGCAATGCCCAGTGCTATTACTACATAACCTGCATCAAAACCTGATAAACCCATTTGATTCAGTAATTTATCACTCATTTTATATTCCTATCTGATTATTGATATATCGTTTATTTATTACCGATTAAATCTAATAAACGATCTAAGTCATCGTTATTATAAAATTCAATCTCAATTTTACCTGCACCGTTCCCTTTGGAAGAAATATTTACCTTTGTACTTAAGGACTGTTTCAATTTTTCCTCAATATCCTGATAAATTAATAAAAGGGTTTCATCATCAACAACCTTCTTTATCTTACCGGGTTTATGCAGATTCTTAACTAACTTTTCTACCTCTCGTACACTAAGCTTCTCATCAAAAATCTTAAGTGCCAGTGTGTGCTGTTCGTCCGGATCTTCAATACCGATTAAAGCACGGGCATGTCCGGTAGAAAGCATATCATCAATTACCATCTGCTGTACAGGCTCACTGAGCTTGAGCAAACGTAAAGAGTTGGTTACTGCTGCACGGCTCTTAGATACTCTCTCTGCTACTTCATCCTGTTTCAGATTAAACTCCTCAAGCAGTGCCTTATACGCAAGTGCCTCTTCTATAGGATTTAAATCTTCTCGTTGAATATTCTCAATTAAGGAAATTTCTACAATTTCTTTTTCAGTATAATTCTTGATAATAACAGGAACCTCTTTCAGACCGGCCTTTTTAGATGCACGCCATCTACGTTCACCTGCAATAATTTCATAGTGGTCTTTTCTATCCTGTACAATCAAAGGTTCAATTACACCATGCAGTTTAATGGAATCTGCCAGCTCCTGCAAGGAATCCTCATTAAAAGTCTTACGAGGCTGATTTTTATTAGGCTCAATCATGGTAATCTTTACATTTGTAACCGGCCCTTTTATTGTATCAGTGATTGTTTCTTTTCCTTCTTTTTTAGGCTTTACTTCACTCATTGTGTTTGGAATTAATGAATCCAAACCTTTTCCCAATCCTCTGACTGCCATATCTTCATCCTTTCTATGTAAAAGTTAATAAATGATAATATTATTTGCTATTTATTATTGATTAATTCCTCTGCCAGATTCATATATGCTTCTGCACCTGCGGACTTCGGATCGTATACACATATGGGCATACCGTAACTGGGCGCTTCTGCTAATCTGACATTTCTGGGAATCATTGAATCAAATACTTTATATTTTAAATTATCCTTTACATTCTGCACTACCTGTTGTGACAAATTAGTTCTATTATCATACATGGTAAATACTACACCTTCCATATCTAAGTCAGGATTCAATCTTTCTTTCACCAGATTAATAGTATAAATCAACTGGCTAAGTCCTTCCAAAGCATAATACTCACACTGGATAGGAACCAATACACTATGAGCTGTAGTCATCGCATTAATAGTGAGCATATTTAAAGAAGGAGGACAGTCAATTATAATATAATCATATTTGTCACTGACATAATCTACTTCATTCTTTAAAATAAATTCTTTCTTATCTACGCCTATTAGCTCTATCTCAACAGCAGATAAATTCATATTAGAAGGTACTACAGACACATTTTCAATAGCGTCCTTTATAATACAATCAAAAATAGAACATTCTCCTAATATTAATTCATATAATGTATTTTCCTGATCATTCTTATCAATACCAAGTCCACTAGTTGAGTTACCCTGTGGATCAGCATCAATAATAAGTACTTTTTTTCCTTTAGCAGCTAATGAAGCTGATAAATTAATAGATGTAGTAGTCTTACCTACTCCACCTTTCTGGTTTGCAATCGCAATAATTCTTCCCATATATTTGTTACCTCTCTACTTCTTCTGCTCGTTTTCCAATTATACCACTTATTGCCTTATATATCTATAATAAAATACCTATTTTTTTGATTTTTTAATGTTTCACGGCCTTAAAATATTAATGTTTCACGGCCTTTTTACAAAATATTGTGGTCGGAATGTTTCACGTGAAACATTATATTGTGTTTTCGTTATTAAACACCACAATGTTTCACGTGAAACATAATAAAAGGATGCTATAAAGCATCCTTTTATATACATTTAAATTTTAACTAAATCATTCTTAATTGCAAAAACTGCAGCTTGTGTTCTATCAGAAACCTGAAGCTTTTTAAAAATATTTGAAATATGATTCTTAACAGTTCTTTCACTAATTTCCAGATTCGAAGCTATCTCTTTATTAAGTAATCCAAAAACTACTTGTTTTAAAACTTCTATTTCTCTGTCAGTAAGTAAAGCTAATTTTTCTTTATCACTATCAAGTACAGTTAAGCCTTCCTTTAAAGCAGGAATTAATTCCGGCTGAATATAGGTTTCACCATTTACAATAGTAATAATTGCTTTCTTTAAATCATTAATTTCCGAATCCTTTAATATATATCCGTTTGCACCAATATTAATTGCTTTTACTAAATAATCAACTTCATTATGAACCGTAAGCATTAAAACATTTACATTCATCTTTTTTGAACGAATATATTCTAGTACTTCTATGCCGTTCATCTTAGGCATATTAATATCCAGCAATACTACATCCGGTTTCACAGTTTTCAATTTATTCAGACAATCTTGTCCATTACTGGCTTCTTCAATTACAGTTATACTACCATCGAACTCTAACAATTGTTTAATACCTTCACGCATCATTGCATGATCATCAACTAACATTACCTTAATATTCATACCCCTTATTCCTCTCTTGTTCTTTTAATCTATTTCAATAGATATGTCAATTCGGGTCCCCTTACCTTTTTCAGACATAATATTGATTGTACCACCTAGCAACTCCACTCTTTCTTTAATAACCTTTAAGCCAAAATGATTGGAATCTAATTTTAAAACTTTTTCTGTATCAAAACCTATTCCATTGTCTTCAACATACAAATGCAGGTTATTATGAAAATAATTACATAATATCTTTACTTTCGTTGCTTCTGAGTGTTTCGTAATATTTTGTAAACTTTCCTGCATAATTCTATATACAGTTGTAAGTATAATAGGAGATGCCCCTTCTATATCATCTATATCTGATACGATATAAATATCATTATTCTCATACATCTTCTGTACTAATCTGTCACATGCTGCCTTAAATCCAAGATCATCAAAAACCATGGGACGAAGATCATATATCGTATTTCTAATCTCTTCGATAACAGAACGTATAGAATTATTTACAAGCAATAATTCATTTTTAGCTTTCTCAGGATCTTTATCAATATACTTACTTGACAACTCAACTTTACGTATTATATAAGCTAAATTTTGTAAAGCAGTATCATGCAATTCCATTGCTATACGCCGGCGTTCATCTTCCTGTACACTTAATAATGTTAAATTATTCTCATCCATAGGACCCCCTATATACTATAATCGAACATATGTTTTATTTATTAAATTATACCCTCAATCGTATTCTATAACATTTATTAAAGATTGTAAACTAAAAAGAGTCACTCAAAAGTGACCCTTTTAATATAATTGTACTTCAATTTAAATATAATACTATTTATAACTACTTTATGGGTTCCTTTGCCGGTAAACCTGCTTTTCTTGGAAATTTATTTGGTGTACTTTTTACTTTTTTGATTACTACTAAATTACGATAATAGTCTGTATCCGGAAGTGTGAATTCCACCTGTTTATTCAAATTACCACCAAGTATGGATATTGCCTTTTTCGCTTCATCAATTTCATCAAGTACTTTTTCAGATTTATAAGGAATAAAATATCCTCCTACCTTTATAAAAGGTAAACAATATTCTGATAAAGTTGCCAGATTAGCCACTGCTCTGGAAACAGCCAAATCATACTTTTCACGAAGCTTCCCCGCTTTTGCAAAATCCTCTGCCCGACCGTGAATTGCTTCAACATCCTGTAAACCCAATTTATCAATTACTTCTTTTAAAAAATTTATTCTTTTATTCAAACTATCAAGTAAAGTAACTTTTAAATTGGGATAAGCAATTTTAAGTGCCAGTCCCGGAAATCCGGCGCCACAACCTACATCAATTACAGAAACTTTTTTCGTAATATCAAATGCCCTAATCAAAGTAATACTATCCAAAAAGTGTTTTTTCATCACTTCTTCATACTCTGTAATAGCAGTAAGATTCATCACCTGATTCCATTCCACTAACATTTCATAATATGTGATAAATTGCTCTATCTGTTTTTCAGACAAATTAATTTCTAAAGCTTCTATATCTTTTTTAAACTGAGAAGTATCATAATGATTCATAAATAACTCCCATTTATCTATAATTACTTTTTATTATAATGTTCCAGATAAACTAAAAGTACAGAAACATCAGCCGGTGACACACCTGATATACGGGAAGCCTGTCCTACTGATATAGGTTTAAAAAGTTTTAATTTCTGTCTGGCTTCTAATCTAAGGGATGGTACTTCATCATAATCCAAATCTTCAGGAATAGATTTCTTCTCCATCTTTTTGTACTGTTCTACCTGTCTGAGCTGGCGCTCAATATATCCCTCGTATTTTATCTCAATTTCTACCTGTTCTATAACATCTTTCGGTAGTTCTACTCTAGTTTTATCAATTACAGATAAAACTTCATAATTAATCTCAGGTCTACAAATTAACTCAGCTAAAGTTGCAGCAGTTTTTAAAGGTGTACTTCCAGCACTTTCCAAAAATGCCTGAACCTCCTTATTAGCACCGATACTGGTATTTTTCAGTCTGGTAATTTCTTGCTTTATTTGCTCTTCTTTCAAACAAAGAGCATCATACTGTTCCTGAGAAATTAAACCTACCCGGTAACCCTTCTTAAGAAGTCTGATATCTGCATTATCCTGACGAAGTAAAAGTCTGTACTCTGCTCTGGAAGTCATCATACGATAAGGTTCACGATTATCCTTTGTAACCAAATCATCAATAAGCACACCAATGTAGCTTTCAGAACGATCCAATATCAAAGGATCTTTACCTAAAATGCTCATAGCTGCATTAATACCTGCTATTAATCCCTGGGCTGCAGCTTCTTCATAACCACTACTACCATTAGCCTGTCCGGCACTGAAAAATCCTTTGATATCTTTAAACTCTAATGTAGGATAAAGTTGTCTTGCATTGATACAATCATATTCAATTGCATAAGCATTTCTTACAATCTTACAATTTTCCAAACCGGGAACTGTACGATACATAGCCAACTGCACATCCTCAGGTAAAGAAGATGACATACCACCTACATACATCTCATTGGTATAAAGTCCCTCAGGTTCAATAAATACCTGATGTCTTTCCTTATCAGCAAACTTAACTACTTTATCTTCTATGGAAGGACAATATCTGGGACCAGTCCCTTCAATAATACCGGCATAAATAGGAGAACGATCCAGATTACCTCTGATAATTTCATGAGTCTTTTCATTGGTATAAGTAAGCCAGCAGGAAACCTGCTCTTTTTGAACAGACTCAGGGTCTGTAGAAAAAGAAAAAGGAACTACTCTTTCATCACCGAATTGCTCTTCCATCTTAGAAAAATCAATACTTCTCTTATCCATTCTGGCAGGAGTACCTGTTTTAAATCTTCTAATTTCCACACCTGCATTTAAAAGAGAATCTGTTAAATAATTTGCTGCCTGTAAACCATTCGGTCCGGTATAAGTAATAGCTTCACCACACAAACATCTGGCCTTCAAATAAGTACCGGAACAAAGAATCGCAGCTTTACACTCATAAACAGTACCGGTAAAAGTCTTCACGCCTGTAAGTACCTTTTTACCGTCTTCTGTTTCATCCCATAGAATTTCACAAACCTCAGCCTGTTTGATTGTCAAGTGCTCTTGATTTTCCAAAACTCTACGCATTTCTCTGGTATAATCAGACTTATCTGCCTGGGCACGAAGAGAATGTACAGCAGGACCCTTAGAAACATTTAACATCTTAGACTGAATAAAAGTCTTATCGATATTCTTACCCATCTCACCACCAAGTGCATCTAACTCACGCACCAAATGTCCTTTAGATGAACCACCAATATTCGGATTACATGGCATCAAAGCAATACTGTCTACACTTACCGTAAAGATAACTGTTTCAAGCCCCAGTCTTGCACATGCCAGCGCAGCTTCACAGCCAGCATGACCTGCTCCTATTATACATACATCTACTTTTATTCTAACTTCAGCCATTTTATTTTCCTCGTAATACTTTTCAATACCTTTTTTACAGCTTTACTTATTTCAGAACTACTATCTTCTGTAGTACTCTTTACAGCTGATTTAATTATTCATATTTTTATAGCCTCTATATAACTGACAAATACAAACATAAATATATAAACTACAATTCTAATGACAATATAATTTAATAAAAACTTATTTTCCTAAACAAAACTTAGAAAAAATCTCCGTCACCAAATCATCATCTACTTCCTCACCAATGATATATCCCAGCGAAGAATATGCACTCATCAAATCAATCGAATAAAAATCCTCCGGCAGATCCAGATCCAGACTATTTTTCACTTGGGACAAACTATCATAAGCATTTACCAATGCTTCTTTATGGCGCATGTTGGTAATCACGATTTCATTACTGGTTTTTATATCACCTGCAAAGAATAAATTTTTAATAGCCTGTTCAAATTCATCAATACCTGTGTTTTCCTTAGTGGATGTTTTAATGATATTAATATTATTTATATCCATAGAATCAGACTTTTTCTTTTCCAATAATTCTTTAAATAATTCCTCATCTATTTTCATATCCAGGTCAGATTTATTCAATAGAATAATAGTTTTTTTATCTTCAATTAAATCAATAATCTCTCTGTCATTCTCATCCAGTTCTACGGAAGCATCTACCACATATATAATCAAATCAGCATCTGCAGCATATTTTTTTGCTCTTTCTACCCCAATCTTTTCAACAACATCTTCCGTATTACGGATACCTGCAGTATCAATAATATTTAATCCTATACCATTTAATTTAATACTCTCTGTTAAAATATCTCTGGTAGTACCGGCAATATCAGTTACAATTGCTCTTTCGTCACCTACCATACGATTCAGCAAAGAAGATTTACCTGCATTTGGTTTACCTATAATAACAGTATCAATACCTTCTTTGATTAATTTTCCATTATCAGCTGTTTGAATCAATTTACTCAAACGATTTAAAAGTTCCTCAACCTTTTCAGTTAATTTTTCAGTATAGCCATCTAAGCTGATATGCTCAGGATCATCTAATGCAGACTCAATAAAAGCTATTTCATAAATAATAGCCTCTCTCATACTTTTAATTTCTTTGGATAAATCTCCGCGAAGTTGTTTCACAGAAGATTTCATAGCATATTCATTTTGAGAATGAATCACATCGATTACTGCTTCTGCTCTGGATAAATCAATTCGGCCATTTAAAAAAGCTCTTTTTGTAAACTCACCGGGTTCGGCCATTCTGGCACCGGCATTTAGTACATTTTCAAGTACTTTTTGAACGATTAAAACACCACCATGACAATTGATTTCAATAGTATCTTCCATAGTATAAGATTTAGGAGCTTTCATTAAAGAAACCATTACTTCATCAATCACTTGATGATCATCTGATTTTACATCAATGATAAATCCATAATGAACAGTATGACTTTTCACTTCATTTAAAATATGTCTGCCGGAAGGTGTCACAAATATTTTATCACATATGGATATTGCATCAGGACCACTGATTCTTACAATACCTATTCCTGAATCAGATAAAGCCGTAGCTATAGCAGCAATTGTATCTTTAATCATAAAAACTCCTTTCTCAAATATCTATATAATTATCCATTCATAAAACAAATAAAAATACGCACAATACTCGCATTATAAATAATCAAAAAGATTATATAACAAAAATATCAAATAATAAAGAAAAAAATTGAACATATAATAATACCTTCTTAACAAAAAATCGGATACATGATATTTCATGTACCCGACTTATAATCTCAAAAGGAATATTAATTATATAATTATCTCTTTAAAGTAACTACCACTCTTCTGAAAGGTTCTTCGCCTTCGCTGTGTGTAGTAACATATTTATCATTCTGCAGAGCGGAATGAATGATTCTTCTTTCAAAAGGATTCATAGGCTCTAAAGAAACTGCTCTCTTATTTCTCTTTACTTTATAAGCAATATTTTTAGCCAGATTTTCAAGAGTTTCTTTACGTCTCTGTCTGTAATTCTCGGTATCAACCTTTACTTTAATATAATTCTCAGATCCTTTATTAACTACCAATGATACCAAATACTGAAGAGAATCTAAAGTCTGACCTCTTTTACCGATCAATACACCCATTTCATCTCCGCTTAAATCGATATCCATGGTACTTTCTTCTTCGTTGTATTTTACATTAATAACAACTGTCATATTCATAGATGCAAATACATCATTTAAGAAATTCTTTGCATTATCTTCCACAGAACATTTTACACGAGCCTTAATAACTGCAGGCTTAGAACCGATACCTAAAAATCCTGAAGATCCTTCTTCTACTACTTCATATTCCAATTTATCACTAGTAATGCTTAATTTCAGACAAGCTTCTGTTATAGCATCATTAACTGTTTTAGCAGAAATTTCAATATATTCCATTTTTATGACCTCCTTTATTTATTATTTCTTTCGTTATATTCTTTTACCATATTAGCTTTTGCCATCATACTGCCGGGTTTTGCATTTGCAGTATAATTAACGGTACTTTGTGAATTGTTATTATTACTTTCACTATTATTGGAAGCAGTATTTCCAATATTTGCTTTGCTTTGAATACTTCTGGTATTCATATTTGCATAAGCAGCCATTCTTTCCTGCTGCTCTTTCATTTTTTCAATCTTCTTAGCACTCTTTTCTTTATTTTTCTGGATGATTTCTTCAAAATCAACCTTATCAAAGTGCTTATTTATTAATACCTGCTGAATACCTCTGAAAACACTACCTGCAATCCAGTAAATACCCATACCACTTGCAAATGTGAAACACAACCATGCGGACATAATAGGCATAATGGTATTCATACTCTTCATGGAAGCTTCCATAGAAGATGCCATTTCACTTTGAGGAGCATTTCTTTCAGAAGAACTTGCCTGAGGCATTAACTTATAGTTAATCCACTGTGTTACTGCAGATAAAATAGGAATCATTAATGCACCGATAAGTAATAACCATGCACCTGCAGAAAAAGCTTCCTGCATGATATTCCAGGGAGAATCACCCATATTAAGTCCTAAAAAGTTATTATAGGTATCAAGCAAACCTCTGGTAGTTTCATTACTTAAAATAAGTTGTCCATTTAATTCTATTCCATTTAAACCATAATGTTCTGCAATAGAAGCTAAATCTGTAGAAGACAATTTATTCAGTACATCAACTACACCATTTTCTAAATTACCTTCTGTCATACTCTTACCATACATGGAAACAGTATTTTTAATAGACTCTACTTCACTATTCTGAATAAATGCAGCATTATCACTGGATATAATTTTTGCTGCCAAAGCTCTGTAAGCGTCACCTATCTTGGTAACATATGCAGGCATGGAATAAATAACACGATAAAGTGAGAACAAAATAGGCATCTGAATCAATAAATACATACAGCTACCACTGGGTGAAATACCATACTTTGCATATACCTGCTGTATTTCCATATTCTGTGCCATCATGGAATCATTATCTTTTTTATTCTTATACTTTACCTGAATAGCCTGAATTTCCGGCTGTACCTTTGAAGAAAGCTTTGAAAACTTCTGCTGCTTAATTGTCAAAGGCATCATCAAAAGGTTTACAATAATTGTAAACAAAATAATAGCCAAACCAACATTAGGAATACCAATGGCATCAATCACATTAAAAATTACGTCCATGATTTTACCAAGAATCCATACAATTGGTTTTAAAAAGCCTGAATCCTGGGTCAATAAAATAAAATCCATTTATCCTCCTAGCTTTGATGAAAAAATCATAAAATTAAGGTACCGGATCATATCCTCCTTTTGAAAAGGGATTACATCTTATTATTCTCCATAAAGCAAGTAAACCGCCTTTAATTGCTCCATACTTTTGTATTGCTTCCAAACCATACTGGGAACAGGAAGGAATATAAGGACATTTATATCCTTTATAAGGAGAAATATATTTTTGATAAAATTTTATACCGGTAATCAACAATTTCTTCATAATCTAATATTCTAATCTAAATACATAAATACCTTGATAATATGATGAAGCTTACCAAGGTGCAACAATGCGCTTTCTATCTCTGCATAACCTACAGCAGCAGCGCTGTTTCTTGCAACGATTACGATATCCAAACCACTATTGAATATACTTTCGTGTAATCGGTAACTCTCTCTCAGCAATCTGGTAATACGATGTCTTACCACACTATTGCCTACCTTTTTACTAACACTTATACCAATTCGATTCTTGCCTAAGCCATTTTCTTTGACATACATTACCAGATACTTATTGGCAAAAGATTTGCCATTTTTGTAGACAAATCGAAACTGGTCATTTTTTTTCAATGATTCTGAAAATTGCATTTATTCCTCCGTTAAATCAATAAAAGAGAAAAAAAGGTCACATTACTGTGACCTATGCGGATAATTTCTTTCTTCCTTTTGCACGTCTTGCTGCCAAAACTTTTCTTCCGCCGGGAGTACTCATTCTGGCTCTGAAACCGTGAACCTTGCTGTGAGAACGC
>JAZODQ010000034.1:0-6903 GCA_045597105.1 Acetatifactor sp. | reverse complement strand
TATGTTCTACATGGATGGATTCCCGAGTGGCCAAAGGGGACAGACTGTAAATCTGCTGCAAATTGCTTCGGTGGTTCGAATCCACCTCCATCCATTCCGCTGGTGTGGCGGAATAGGCAGACGCAAGGGACTTAAAATCCCTCGGTGGCAACACCGTGCCGGTTCAAGTCCGGCCACCAGCAGTAAAACTTGATGAGAGAAATACAGCAGAAATGCAGTATTTCTCTTTTTTTGTAATGTTTTATTTTGGCTGCTTTCTTCCGATATAGAAAAACCCATTGGAAACGTTTCCGTTCATTGTTTTGAATGTCAAATGCTTGAACTGTTTTGTTTCAAAAGACGCTGTCAGTTTCTGTATGTGAGCTTCACTGTGATGTCTGAGTGTTGCGCCTTCCGCAAGTTCAAAAACACCATAGGTTTCATATTGACTGGCATACTTTTCATATCGGGAGATATTACGTTCGTCTGTATTGAGCAGGAAATCATTTATATACAAGATTCCGCCCGGTTTGAGAACACGTTCAATTTCTGAAATAAGTTTTCTCTGTTCAGAATCGGAGGGGATACAGGTTAGTACGGCAAAAAGGATGACGGCATCAAAATGACTGTCAGGAAAATCGATGGATGCGCCCTCTTTCACCAGCAAATTTAAGTGTGGGAATTGACTTTTTCCGCGTGCAATCATGCCGGTTGAGAAATCAATACCGGTGAGATTCTTATAGCCCATATGATAGAGCGCGTTAAGTATCCTTCCGTATCCGCATCCCACATCCAATATACTGCCATCCGTATTTACATATTGTTCAAATACTTCTGCTTGAAAAGGAGTTGTAAACTGTTTTGTGTCGGATACACTGTCCCAATAATTCCTTTGATGCATGGGTGGTTGGAGTAGTATCTTGTCCGGTGTAGCATTTCTTATTGCAAGCTCAATTGCATTGCGACATTCTCTGTAAACCTCTATTGCACAATCTTTGGGGTCCGTAATCTTGGGATCCAAAACGCTTACCCTGTCAGAGGAGATAGCATACTCGATTATAAGTTTTTCCATAATGATATTATCCAAGGCAAAATAATAGTATTCGCCTCCGATTAGTTCTTTCGATATTTTGCGTCGTTTCCTTCCGGCAATTTCTATACCAATCTCCTTCAAAACGGTCTGCGTGTTTTGACCGACCTCTTGCGTATCATCAGCATTGATACCACAACTGCACACTTCAACCTTATCTTTCCAAATATTGCGTGCAATGTATTCAGCCATGATGGATCTTGAGTTATTACCATTACAAACAAAACATATTTTTTTTACTTCCATTGCGTGCTCTCTCTCCTTTTGACTTTGTTTTTTGTATTATAACTGTTACAATAGAATCGGTATATGAGATTTCTCACATGGAGGAAATGAGATGGAACACATAGAAAAAAGTAATCCATTGCAGAATATTTTTGGAATTGACATTAGTCCTTATATTACTATCAGAGAGTTTGAGCCGGATGAATTTATTATATGTGAGGGGGAACGCCCTAACTACCTATACTATTTGACAGAAGGGAGAGCAAAACTATTCCTGTCTCAGGAAAATGGTAGAATTTCGTTAATTAACTTTGTAGAAGCCCCTTGTTTTATAGGGGAAATGGAGCTGCTGGATGAGAATAGATTGCCCCAAGGAGTGAAAGCAATATCCTTATGTAGATGTTATCAGATTCAAATATCCGAGTGTGGGAATCTGATATTGCAGGATGTGAAATTTTTGCGGTATCTGTGCACATTTCTGAGTGAAAAGGCAACGCAGAATACCAACAATTATATGCGGAATCAAGCTTATTCATTGAAAGTAAGATTGGCAGAATTCATTTTGAAGATGTCTGTAAATGGTTATTATCGTGAGCCGCATACGGAGGTGGCTGAATTTTTAGGGGTCACCTATCGTCATCTTCTATATGTTCTTGCACAATTCGTGAAGGATGGCATTTTGGAAAAAAAGAAATATGGATATTTTGTGCCGGATGAAGAAAAGCTAATCCGGTTAACGGAGGTTAATCCGGATTAGAAATCTTCAGCGGTAGAATATGATTCTAATCGTTTGTATAAGTAAAATACAAGAAATCATTTCCGAAAAAAGGAAACTCATCAATTGTGTATAATCTTTCTGACATATCCAGTGTGCTCCAGACAAGTTCATCATACAAGGATGCAGGACCTACCTGAAAAACAGTTCCGTCATAATCAACAGGGCAGATTATTTCAATTATGGCTGTAGCGTTATCGGCCGGTCCGGTGGTATGGAACTGAAAGGAAATATCATATTCTTTACCATTTGCATTGATGAGGAAGGAGTTTTCTCTGCTTCCTGTTCCGGTAGTTGCTTCAAAAGAGTAACCGGTGTATTTATCAAATGCAGAGAACCATGCTTTATAGGCAGTATTGAATCCATATTCATCTGCGTAAGCGGCATCAACAGTTTTGGTTGCAATAACCTTTTTATAGCCGTCCGCAACATTTTCCGTGGTCTCGGTAATAGTAATATGTGCCGGAGATGCTAAGGTATCCACTAATTCATAAGTATAAGAATTGTAAAGATTACCGACTTGGGAGAAATCTCCTTGTGGAGTAATAACAATTTGATTTTCTGCAATCCATGTAGATGCAGGAGAAGGTGTGGGTTCAGGCGCAGTAGAGGGCTCTACTATAGATTCCGCTATAGGTTCTGTAGGTTCAGAAGAGGTGTTTTTTGTGACCTCGGATTCTATTGTAGTTGCAGTTGTAGATTCTGCTGTGGATTCGGTTACGTCATTGGTTCCACAGGCAGTTAATAATAGTGCAGTCGTAAGTACTGTTAATAATCGTTTTATTTTCATTTGCATATCCTCCTAAAACATTATATATCCTTATCCCGCATTACATAGCTGAAATAAACCTTATCGTTGTTTCCGATTCTGTATGCAATTATATCTGAAGTTTTGCAGGAAACGCCGCGATGTGAGTAATCACATAATTGCAATTTGCCCTGGGTTTCCGTTCCGTCTTCCAGGGTCACAACACAGACGAGAAATCCGTATTTGTTCATGACAAACCCTTTTCTGACACCATACTGATAGGTCACTTCCTTGGAAGCAATTCGAAAATATCTCACCGGTATAGCATACCAATAACATATTGTTGTTAAACCAAGCCATAACTCAAATATCGCTAGGGGAATCAAAGCAAATGTTATTATTTCAGCATCTGATAAGAAGGCTGATTTAGTAGGGCTTAATGCAGAAATTATAAAGTTTACTAAAAGGAGAAGAAGGAAAAATAGCATGAATGCGATGAAAATGCCGGTGATAAATTTAAGGTGTGCATACCCGTATCCGCCTTTACTGAATAAGATTTCCTTCTTTTGCTTTTCTGTTATTGGGTTCCAGTAATTTGTAGGATGCATAGTTATACCTCGCTTTAATGAGGGTATTCTATCATGGATAAGAGAATATTGACAACGAAATATTTCCAGATTGGCCTGAATGATGTCAGCATATTGACTTCCCCATTGCAATCCTGTGTATTTTATGTTACCATTACCTCAATCTAAAGAAAGGCACCGATGTGTGCAGGGTGGAGAAATGTATAACAGATAGTTTAATTTGGAAGAAACAAACAGTTTAGTGGAAGAAGCCTAGTGTTATAGGTTTGTTTGTGTATGCCGAATTAGATTATCGCACATTTTTGAAGCCTTTTTTGATTGCCGGAAGGGATGTTTTCCCTACGCAAGTATATAGGTTTTTTTGACGTGTGAGTCTGTTTTCGATGTTTGGCATACGAAAGCAGACTTTTTTTGTGGCGATGAAGAAATCGACGGGCTTCGGAAAGGAGACCTATATGTTACAGATTCAGAATTTAAGTATTACCCATAAAAAGGATTTGAGAGTGATTTTGCAGGATTTTTCCTGTGTATTGAATGCCGGGGACAAGGCGGTCATCATCGGTGAAGAGGGGAACGGTAAATCCACGCTGCTTAAGTGGATTTATGAGCCGGAGTCGGTGGAAGCTTATGCAGAAGGCAAAGGAGAGCGAATCGTAAATAGGGAGCGCTTGGGGTACTTGCCCCAGGAATTGCCTGCAGCGGACAGGGAGAAGACGGTGTATGAGTTCTTCGCGGAGGAGCCTATGTTTTTTGGTCTGTCCCCCAAGGAGCTGGGGAAGCTGGCAGGGGAGTTCCATGTATCCAAGGATTTTTTCTACGGAGAGCAAAATATGGAGACGCTATCCGGTGGAGAAAAGGTAAAAGCCCAGATGTTGAGGCTGCTTATGGCGGAGCCTACGGTGTTGCTTTTGGACGAGCCCTCCAACGATATTGATATCGATACCCTGGAGTGGCTGGAGAGTATGATTTTAGCTTGGCCCCACATGGTTCTCTATATTTCCCATGATGAGACATTGATTGAGCGGACTGCCAATATGGTGATACATATGGAGCAGATACGCCGCAAAACCCAGTGTCGGCATACGGTGAAGAGAGTACCCTATTCCCTGTATATCCGGGAACGCAGGGCCGGTTTTGAGCGGCAGGAGGCACTGGCACTGAATGAGCGGCGTGAGAAAAAGATCCGGGATGAAAAGCTGCGCAAGCTGGAGCAAAAGGTGGCTGGCAAGCTGGATAATATTTCCAAGGCGGAGCGTGACAGTATCGGTCAAATGATGAAAAAGAAGATGAAGGCAGTAAAGAGTATGGAAAAGCGTTTTGAGCGGGAGGATGAGAACATGACCGAACTTCCGGAAGAGGAAAGTGCTATTTTCTTTAAGCTGGGAGATAAGGATGCAATGATACCCGCGGGAAAAACAGTACTGGAATATGGGCTGAAACAGTTATTCACACCGGACGGCAGCAGGATTTTGTCTTCTGATATCAAACTACTCATGAAGGGATCTGAGAAGATATGTATTGTGGGCAGAAACGGTGCCGGCAAAACCTCGCTTCTACGCAAGATAGCACAGGAGCTTTTGGCTCGGACGGATATCCGGGTAGAATATATGCCCCAGAATTATGAGGATTTGTTGGATATGAGCATAACTCCGGTGGATTATTTGGACAGTTCCGGAGACAAAGAGGAGCGTACCCGCATCCGGACTTTCCTTGGGGCGCTGAAGTATACTGCGGATGAAATGAATCATCCCATTGCAGAACTATCCGGCGGGCAGAAGGCAAAGGTGCTGCTTCTTAAGATGAGTATGTCTAAGGCAAACGTGCTGATACTGGATGAGCCCACCCGTAATTTTTCGCCGTTGTCCGGACCTGTGATACGGCAGATGTTGTCCGGATTTCCGGGAGCAATCATCAGTATTTCCCATGACAGAAAGTATATGGATGAAGTCTGTGATAAAATTTACGAACTTACGGAAAAAGGCCTGTTTTTACGGCAGGACGAGTGAGTGTCATAGAGGGTTTTTAGGAGAATCACAGCCTGTTCTAGTACTGAAAACCTATATTTCTTTCTATGGAAAAGTTTTATAATTAGAGTAGGATTAGTTATACAACTTTCTCAGGAAAGAGAGGGATTACAGATGATGAAGAGCATGATAAGCGGAACTGTGGAAATGAGTACAAATGGTGTGGAATCCGGTGCATTGGTAGGGACAGCCTTTCAGGCTATGCTGAGTAACACTGCGGATATGATTTTCCTAAAGGATGAGAATCTGGTGTATGTGGCCGCATCCAAGCCTTTTGTGAAGATGATAGGCAAACATTCACTGGATGAGATTATCGGTAAGACGGATTTTGAGATTTTTGAAGACGAGGAGCTGGCCAGACGCCGCACGGAGGATGACCGCAAATTACTTGCCGGCGGGCAGCGCGTAGTGGATTATATCGAGCCGCTAAATGCTGAAAACGGGAATGCCAGATACGGTTCGATTTCCAAACAGATTTTGTCCGATGCAAACGGCAAGATTATAGGAATCCTGGGTGTTATCAGAGATATCACCAGAGATTACATTGCCAGACAGCACTATCAGAGAGAGCTGAAGTATCTCTTTGTGTTGCCACCGGATACTTATGCAGTATCTTATATCGATGTGGACAGCTGGCGTATTATCAGTCAGCGCAGGCAGCAGATTTGTGAAGGCACCCTGGATCCTTCCTATACCGTGGATGAGCTTTGCAGGGAAGCACTGGGTGCCATTGTGGACAAAGACAGTGAAGTGGCTGACTTTTACCGTAATTTCACCGCAACCTTTTTGCGGGATGCTTATGCGGATGCCAAGAATAATTTATCCTTTACCTATGAGCGTCGTATGTCCAATGGCGCTACCAGATGGGTATACAGTGATTTGCGCTTCCTGACGGATGTGGACAGCGGACATTTGTGTTGTATGCTTACGGCTAAGGATATCGATGCGGTGAAGCGTCAGGAAGAGAGTCTGGTGATGTCTGCACAGCTGGACAAGATGACCATGGTGCTGAACAGAGAAACCACGGAGCGCAAGATTCGCAGGATCCTGGCGGAAGAGTCAAAGAGCGTGCATGTATTGTTCATGGTGGATGTGGATAATTTCAAATCCCTTAATGATACCATGGGACATCAGGCAGGGGATCAGTTCCTGATTTCACTGGCAGCAGAGCTGAAAAAGTGCTTCCGTGAAACCGATGTGGTAGGACGAATCGGCGGAGATGAGTTCTTTGCACTTATGCGTAATGTTTCCGGTCTCACCGGTACGGAGAGAAAAGCCCAGCAGCTGCTGGCAGCAATTCAAAAGGTCTGTGCGGATTATCCCAGTGTGAGATTGTCCGGCAGTATCGGCATCGGCCTGTATCCGGAGCATGGTGCACAATTTGAAGAACTGTATGCAAAAGCGGATGCAGCTCTGTATACAGCTAAGCATCGGGGCAAAAACCAGTATGTATTTGCTACGGTGTAAATAAATTA
>JAZODQ010000033.1:0-22361 GCA_045597105.1 Acetatifactor sp. | reverse complement strand
CACATTTACTTCCCACAATAGTCCACCGTGCTTTCGTCACGGACACAGGCCGGCAGATGTTCTTACGTGAAAAGACACAAAAACCGATTGCAAAGGATGACTTTGAGAAACGCTCACATTTGTCACAACACTTTCCCGGCTCCTATGGCGCTCTAAGGCACGGACAGGGGACTGTGGGATTAACTAAAAGACATTGATTATTAACACCTATTTATTTTGTTAACATCAGCATAATATCATTGGTTCTTGCTATAAACTTCGTCATTGCTTCCGGCTCAAGGGGCGCATGCTGAAGCTTTGCCAAATCATAAAGCTGCTCACAGATCATTTCCACATTTTCACCATCCTGATGTGCGGTTACATATTCTACCAAAGGATGATTGGCATTCAACACCAGCGTCTCGCCTTCGCCGCCAAATGCACTCATGTCCATGCCGGGCATAGCATACATCTTCATCATATCCTGCATACGTCTGCTTTCCTCGGACAGAGTAATGATGGAAGATACCTTTTTATTTTTCAGCTTCTGAATCTTTACTGCCAGCTTATCATTCTTAAGTGCCTTCTTCATAATCTGCGCGATACTCTCTGCTTGCTCCTCCATCTCTTTTTCGGCCTTCTTGGAGGTCTTTGCCTTCATGGTATCGGTTACATCCGCATCAATTCTCTGGAACTTCACGCCCTCATTCTTAGCCTCCAGCTGAGAAATAAAAGGCTGATCAATATTATGAGTCAGAATCACCGCATCCATCTTCGCCTGACGGAACATATTGATATACTGTCCCTGCTGCTTTTCATCGGTTACATAATAGATGATTTTTTCCTTCTTCTCTTCAGCAGTATCCTCTGCCTCTTCTACGATTTCCGCATCTACCTTTTCACCATTTTCATCCACAGCGCTTTCTTCCGCATCCAGAGGCTTTACTTCCAAGCACTCCGGTAATGTCATATATTTGCCGTCCAGATTCTTAAAGAGAATGTAGTCATTCATTTTTTCACAGAACTTATCATCCTTTAAGCATCCGAATTTGATAAAAGGACTGATGTCATCCCAGTATTTATCATACTCTTCCTTCTCCGTCTTACACATGCCGGAAAGCTTATCCGCCACCTTCTTGGTGATGTATTCGGAAATCTTCTTTACGAAACCGTCATTTTGCAGTGCACTTCTGGATACATTCAAAGGTAAATCGGGACAATCGATAACACCCTTTAAAAGTAAAAGGAACTCAGGAATAACTTCCTTGATATTGTCCGCAATAAACACCTGATTGTTATAAAGCTTAATAGTTCCTTCAATGGACTCATACTCTGTATTAATTTTAGGGAAATACAGGATACCTTTTAAGTTAAAAGGATAGTCCATATTCAGATGAATCCAGAACAAAGGCTCCTTGTAATCCTGGAACACCTTACGATAAAACTCCTGATACTCTTCCTTGGTACAATCCTTGGGTGCCTTGGTCCAAAGGGGAGCAGTCTCATTCAATAATTCAGGACGCTTCTTAATCTTCAGTTTCTCTTCACCGGGTTCTTCGCCCTCTTTTACCTCAGGATGAATTTCCTCTACTACCGTATCACTGTCCTGCTTTTCTGCCACTGTGATAATCTGGGTCTCAGTGGTATTTGCCTTGGACAGATATATCTCGGTAGGCATGAAAGAACAATACTTCTTGATTACTTCACGGGCCTTGTACTCATTGCAAAACTCCAGTACATCCTCATTGACAAACAGGGTAATAGTCGTACCTACGGTAGCCTTATCACCATCCTCCATGGTGAACTCTGTACCGCCATCACACTCCCAATGTACAGGCGTTGCACCTTCTTTATAAGACAATGTATCGATATGCACCTCGTCTGCTACCATAAATGCAGAATAAAAGCCCAAACCAAAATGACCGATAATCTGATCCGCATTACTCTTATCCTTATACTTCTCGATGAAGTCTGTTGCTCCGGAAAAAGCAATCTGATTGATATACTCTTCTACCTCATCTGCTGTCATACCCAAACCATTATCAGTAAAGGTTAACGTCTTATTTTCAGGGTCTACAACCACATCTATACGCGCCTTATACCCATTAGGCAGAGTATACTCTCCCATCATATCCAGTTTCTTTAATTTGGTAATTGCATCGCAACCATTGGAGATTAATTCTCTGTAAAAAATATCATGGTCTGAATATAACCATTTCTTGATAATCGGAAAAATATTTTCGCTGTTAATTGACAAGCTTCCGCTCTTTGCTGCCATATGTTTCACATCCCTTTCTGTTTCTGCTTTTCTTTTTCATTTAATTGGACCGTTATCGCATAAATCATGGATTTACACTATCCGCTTCCTACCTTTCTAAGTTTAAATCTCTACCGCATTTAAGTCAACACAAAAATTAGCACTCACATATGGCGAGTGCTAATAAGTTTTTAAAAAACCAGTATTTATCAAGGTTTGGAGATTTCTAAACTTTTCATAAACTATATTTTCTCAAACCTTTTTGTTCCTTTACAAAGAGTGTGCCCGGTCCTCTACGCTCTTCTTGAAGTTCTGTACTGTATGGTTATACTCTTCATCCATGTACTTAGAGGTAATCAAAAAGTCCGCTGTCGCTTTATTATTGGCAATCGGAATATCATATACCTGCGCAATTCGAAGCAGGGCCTTTACATCCGGATCATGGGGCTGTGCTGTCAGAGGATCCGAGAAGAAAATAATAAAGTCTACTCTGCCTTCAACGATCTTGGCACCGATCTGCTGGTCACCACCCAAAGGGCCGGAATTGTAGCCTCTTACCGGCAATCCTGTATGTTCGGTAATCATCTTCGCTGTAGTACCTGTACCGCACAAAAAGTGCTTTTTTAAAATTTCCTTATTAGTTTCGCACCAGTCTATCAACTCACGCTTCATATTGTCGTGGGCAATCAGCGCAATATTCTTTTGTTTCCCTATGGTTAATGTAATAAAATCCTGTGTCATATTTTTCCCTGCCTTTTCTAATCGGTATTTCCTAAATATTTATTATAAATATCAAAAAAATCTGCAGTATCTACCTGCTCATCTCTGATAAAAGAGATACTGTCCCAAAGCTTTTGATTCAGCTTACGGTCAAGGGTATTTATAAAACTGTCATACTCTTTTGCAAATGCCTCATTCCTGCGCTGCTCCACTATTTTCAGCTTATTGGCATCTGTCTCGTCCCGATCCAGCGTACTCAGACATTTAAAGATATGATATCCCGTGCCTGTCTCAATCACTTCACTGATCTCACCTGTTTCCAGCACAAAAACAACATCTTCAATATCAATATCAATTTCACTTTCACCCTTGCCAAAGGAATAAGTGATGGTCTCACTATCACTGTACTTTGATGCCAGCTGCTCAAAATCCTGGGAACCACTTACTGCCATCTCACGAATTTCTGCTGCATCCTCATATAAGGCCCAGAGTTCTTCCTGTGTCATTTGAATCTGCTTGCCGGCTCCATCGTCCAGATAATTTTTCAGCCAGATATGCTGCACTGTAACTCTGCGTGCCTCGTCATCACTAATCTCCGGATTCACATCCTTAATAATACTCTCATATACTCTGCGAGCCAGCAGATATTCCCTGTACAACTCCTGTATAGTCTCCTGATTCACACCCAGAAGCTCCTGCTCTGCACTGCTCAGGGAACTATAATATTCAGCTGCCGCACCGTTTACCAGCTGCTCCTCTGTTTCTGTAAGTACAATTTCCTTTTCTACCGCCAACAGGTACATGGACTTAATCTGGGCAATCTGGGCCAGGACAGTTTCTTTCACACTATCCTCCGTACTTGCTCCGTTTAAATCCACCTGCCAGATTTCTGCTCCATATACTTCTTCATACTGATTCTGGGCGGTGGTCAAATACACCATCATTTCCGGCAAGGTACATATCTCGTCTTCTATCCGAAAGACATCCTCCTTACCCAGCCCCGTGGTAAATACCACCTTGGTATCACTGATACCCATGCCATCACTGCAACCGCCAAGTATTGCCACACTAAGCATACAGGCCACAGCTGTCTTTACAACTTTACTTATCCGTTTCATATATCTATCCGTTCATCTCAATTACACATATATTCATTCTGTCAAATGCAGGTCTTCAGCCTGCTTTCCCCGAGTTCTAGTATACACTATTTTCTGCCCATTTACCACTACTTCATATAAAAAAGAGGATGCTTATGAAGTGTCCTAAAATGTTAGAAAAAAAGGTGTATCTTCTATATAGGATTAGGGGGTAAAAGGTGCAGCTAAAAACACAGCAAAGCAAAATCCGCACAAAAATGTAATAAGCAAACACCAAAACTGCGTTTTTAGTGTCTGACAAAATCCACCGGTTACGAAGACTAGGCTCGAAGCCTTTGCTGAGAGGCTTTAGTCGTAGTTACCGGTTAGTTCGTCAGCACGTTGCAGTTGTTTGCGTTTATATTTTCTGTGGATTTTGCCTTGGTATAGCTCGAAAAGTCACCTTTTGCCCCCTAATTCCACCGAAAAAACACCCGCGTATCTGTAAATACGCGGGTGAAAATTCTTACTGAATTACGTGAATCCAACCTTCAGGTGCCTCGATACGGCCCATCTGAATACCGGTCAGAGTATCATACAGTTTCTGGGTCACAGGTCCCATCTGACCCATGCCGCTGGGCAGGCAGATTTCCTTACCATGGTCTACAATCTTACCAACAGGAGAAATAACTGCTGCTGTACCGCAAAGACCACATTCTGCCATATCCTTCAACTCATCCAGATATACTTCTCTTTCCTCAACCTCTAAGCCCAGATATTCCTTTGCCACATACAGCAGGGAACGACGGGTAATGGAAGGCAGGATGGTATCGGACTTAGGAGTTACTACCTTATTATCCTTGGTTACGAACAGGAAGTTCGCACCACCGGTCTCCTCTACCTTGGTACGGGTGCGGGAATCCAGATACATATTTTCATCATAACCTTCTTTATGTGCAGTTACGATAGCATGCAAACTCATAGCGTAGTTCAGACCAGCCTTGATATGGCCTGTACCACAGGGTGCTGCACGGTCAAAATCACTGACTTTCAGAGTCAAAGGCTTCGCACCGCCCTTGAAGTAAGGACCTACGGGAGTACACAGAATACGGAACTGATACTCATCTGCAGGCTTAACACCGATAACCGGATTGCTACCGAACATATAAGGTCTCAAATATAATGTAGCTCCGCTGCCGTAGGGAGGTACATATGCTGCATTTGCAGCAACTACTTTATTCACTGCATCTATAAAACGATCCTTCGGAAAAGCAGGCATCTCCAATCTGATTGCGGAGTCCACCATACGCTCTGCATTCAAATCAGGGCGGAAGGTTACAATATGTCCGTCCTCTGTAGTATATGCCTTCAAACCTTCAAAAATAGTCTGTGCATACTGCAGGACACCGGCACATTCATTGAGAACAATATTGGCATCCTCAGTCAGGACACCCTCATCCCATGCTCCGTTTTTATAATTAGATACATATCTTTTATCAGTCTGGATGTATCCAAATCCCAGATTGCTCCAATCGATGTTTTTCTTTTCCATTGGTCATACCCTCTTTCTTGGATTATGCAAAATTTATTATTTTACCATTATTATACTTTTGTCGCTAAAAGTCAATGTTTTTCTGTTCATCTCCTCCGTAAATGCGTCATCTGCTACGCATTTCTCAGACCGTAAAAAACATTACTTTCTCTCGTATTTCACAAACTGATAAGGAATATCGAAATAGGTCTGCTCGTCACTGTCTGCAGTAATCTCCCATGCCTCATCCTTGTCCAGATTCGGAAAAAACGTATCTGCCTCGTATGCATGGTCGATTTTGGTCACATGGGCCACATCACAATAAGGCAGCATTTGACGATAAATACTTTCGCCACCAATGATATATACATCCTCGGAAGGATAATTCTTCAGTTCCTCAAAAAGTTCCTCCACAGAGTTCACCACAATGGCATCCTTTACCTTATAATCCTTATCCTTGGATAAAATAATATTGGTACGATTCTTGAGGGGCATCCCCTGAGGGAAAGTTGCCAGCGTCTTCCTTCCGAGTACCACTACTTTACCTGTGGTTTCTTCCCTGAAATGCTTCATATCATTGGGAATACTGATTAATAATTGATTTTTATTACCGATAGCCCAATTACTGTCCACTGCTACGATTAAATTCATCTTCTATTTTCCTTTCGCATTTCCTGTTATGTTTTCATGGTGCTATTTCATCAGATACCTTATGCTAAATCGCAATAGGAATATCCTTGATTTCTTCACCATGCTGATAATCGATAAGTTTTACATCATCTCTGGTAAACTGATAAAAATCCTTAATCTCAGGATTGAGCCAAAACTTAGGAGCCGGCAGTGGCTCTCTGGTAATCAGTTCTTTGATAATGGGCACATGTCTGTCGTAAATATGTGCATCTGCAATTACATGCATAAACTCACCCACATACATGTCACACACCTGTGCCAGCATATGCACCAGCACTGCATACTGTACCACATTCCAGTTATTTGCAGCCAGAACATCCTGGGAGCGCTGATTCAGTATGGCATTCAGTGTCAGCTTGTCCTCTCCCGGTCTCTGGGTCACATTAAAGGTCATGCTGTAAGCGCAGGGATAGAGATTCATCTCATGTAAATCCTGATGTACATAGATATTGGTCATAATACGACGGCTGAAAGGGTTATTCTTTAAATCATAAATCACCCTGTCCACCTGATCCATCATACCTTCTTTATACTGATGCTTCACTCCCATCTGATAACCATAGGCCTTACCGATGGAGCCATCCTCATCTGCCCATGCATCCCAGATATGACTGTGCAGCCAATTCACATTATTACATTTCTGTTGCCATATCCACAGCATTTCCTCTGTAGCTGATTTTAATGCCGTTCTGCGCAGTGTAAGAATCGGGAACTCTTTGCGCAAATCATATTTGTTCACAACACCGAATTTTTTAATCGTATATGCTGAAGAACCATCCGGCCAGTGGGGGCGTACCTTTTCGCCCTCCGTACTGGTTCCGTTCTCCAATATATCCTTGCACATATCGATAAAGATATTATCTGCCAAACTCATTTCTTCCATCCACCTTTTATTTCATATCCCACTTATCGCAAAGGGAATTAATCTGGTCTGCCATCTTACCCATGTCCTTATTTGCCATACCTTCGCATTTGGTAATCAGCGCAACCAGTCTCTGTCCGGCAGCTACCAGACGTGCATATACACCACTTGCAGGTTTTGCTTTCTTCTTGATGTATACAGGGTCTGCTTCGTACTCAAACTTATTGCTTGCCAGGTTGAATATGGTACCGCTATAAGGTGCATACGCACGATGACCATGCTCTATCTTCAGACACTCCACAAAGGAGGTGCACACCTGATCCTCACCATGTACCACAAATACCTTTTTAGGCTTTTCTTCAAAAGCATTGATCCATTCAATCAGACCATTCTTATCTGCGTGACCGCTTAAACCTGCCAGCTGGGTCACCTTAGCACGTACCTCTACCGGCTCACCAAAAAGCTTCACTTCCTCTGCACCCTCTACCAACTTACGGCCCAATGTGCCCACGGACTGATAACCAACGAACAGAACCGTACTCTCAGGTCTCCAAAGATTATGCTTTAAGTGATGTCTGATACGACCTGCATCACACATACCGGATGCAGAGATAATAACCTTAGGTGTTTCCTCGAAGTTAATTGCCTTGGACTCATCACTGGTGATGGACAGACGAAGACCTGCAAAGGAAATAGGGTTAATACCTTCATTTACATACTGCATGGCTTCCTCATCAAAGCACTCATAACGATTTTCACTGAACACTCCGGTAGCTTCTACTGCCATGGGGCTATCCACATAAACAGGGAAATTCTCATGTCCCTTCACCAACTTGTTTATCTTAATCTGACGCAGGAAATAAAGCAGTTCCTGGGTTCTGCCAACTGCAAAGGAAGGAATCACCACATTACCACCCTTATCAAAAGTCTCCTGTAATATCTTAGTCAGTTCTCCGATGTAATCAGGTCTTTCCTTAGAATGGATACGATCACCATAGGTGGACTCCATTACAACATAATCTGCATCCTTCGTAGGCTGGGGATCACGCAGTAAGGGTTGCGCTTTGTTACCAATATCTCCGGAAAATACAACTTTACGTGTGACATCATCCTCAGTCAGCCATACCTCTATACTGGCGGAACCAAGCAAATGTCCGATATCCGTGAAACGAATCTTCACACCTTCACAGACTTCTATCTCTTCGCCATAGGGGCAGGACACAATCTTTTTAATAACACCTTCTGCATCCTCCATATCGAAAAGGGGCTCCACCGGCTTCACACTGGAGCTTCTCTTTGCCTTACGGTTCTTCCACTCTGCTTCCTGCATCTGGATGTGTGCACAGTCACGAAGCATAATACTGCACAAATCCGCAGTCGCCTCTGTAGTAAATACCTTTCCGCGGAAACCTCTTGCATAAAGCAAAGGCAAGTATCCGGAATGGTCCACATGGGCATGGGTCAGAAAAACATAATCAATCATGGCTTCTGACACAGGAAGGTCTGCATTTTCCAGAACATCTACTCCTTGCTCCATACCATAATCTACCAGGATATTTTTATCTCCTACCTGTAAATGATGACAGCTGCCCGTTACCTCATGTGCAGCTCCTACAAACGTTAATTTCACTTGTAAATACCTCCTGTCATTTCTCTATTGTAAATCACTTAATTGCTATTTCCAATATATCTATTTTAGTATGTATTTCTCCACACTGCAAGTCTTTTCGGATTGATATTATTGATGCGTTTGTTTTAATTATTTGTACAATTTTACAAAAAAAGAAAAATAAAGTGTTGACAATCCTAAAATCATATTGTATATTATTATCTGTCAGTAAGACATGCGCGAGTGGCTCAGCGGTGGAGCACCTCCTTGCCAAGGAGGGGGTCGCGGGTTCGATCCCCGTCTCGCGCTCTGAAAATAAGGATGATACGAAAGTATCATCCTTATTTTTTTTGAGCCCTGGCAAGGTTCGAAAGTTCGATGTCTACGCTCCGGTCCGCGCAAAACCGAGGTCCCCCGGACCTCATGCGCCGTCTCGCGCTTTTTCACTTGCATATGATACTTCTGGTTGCGTTTGGGAGCAACCGTGTTATAATGGTAAGAAAATCTTTTGAAGGGAGAACCATGATGAACACCAATAACAGCCCCAAAGCTATCATATTAGATTTAGACGGAACCCTTTTACATTCTGACGGTACCATTTCTAAAAAGACACTTACAGTTTTACAAGCATGTAAAAATAAAGGGATTATCATTATTGTAGCTACTGCCAGATTTTGGTTTAAAGCAGAAAAGTATCTCAATATTATTGAACCTGATTATGCTATACTAGCAGACGGAACACAAATTTATCGTAACGGAACCATGATTTATGGTTTTCCTATGTCTTCCTTTCAAAGCAATGGTATATTACATGAAATATTACAAAAAGATAACCAAACCGAGTTTGTTGTAAGTACGGGCAAAAAATTATTATGCTCATCTTTAGGTATAAACGAAACATGGCGTAAATCATGTGATTTCACGGAAACATTGAATGAACCGGTATATAAAATTGCGGCTATAATGAATTCATACACGGAAGCCTATACCCTTGCAGAAAAATATTCATGCCGTTTATATTCTTATCGGGATGAAGATTTGTATGGTTTTACAAGCAAAGAATCCGGCAAGTATCAATCGGTTTGTGCGTTAGGAAAAATTTTACATATAGACTTACAGGATATGATTTCTTTTGGCGATGATGAGAATGATTATGAACTTTTAAAATATTGCGGAAAAGGAGTTGCCGTATCAAATGCAATTCCAACAATTAAAGATATTGCTGATGAAATCACAGAAAGTAATGATAATGATGGAGTTGCCAAGTACTTGGAACAATATTGTTTATAAAATTAAAAAAGCAGACATGATGTTCTTTCATCATGTCTGCTTTCATATTAATCTTCGTAAGGCATCATGGGGATAATTGTGCCATCCTCATTGTACTTTAACTCTCTGAATTTTACGCAACGCTTATGGTTTACACCACCGGACAGGGAGCTGTCATGATAGAACAGATACCATTTGCCCTTGAACTCAACGATGGAGTGATGTGTGGTCCAACCGATTACGGGATCTAAAATCTTGCCCTTGTAGGTGAAAGGTCCCTTAGGTGAATCACCGATTGCATATGCAAGGTAATGAGTTGTACCTGTGGAGTAAGACAGGTAATACTTTCCGTTGTACTTGTGCATCCAAGGGCCTTCGAAATATCTCTTGTCCTCGTCACCTGCTTTGATGGGGTTACCATCTTCATCTACGATGCTGATTTCCTGAGGAATTTCCTTCAGGGAAAGCATATCGTCGCTTAACTCTGCCACACGGGGTCCGATAGCAGGTGCATCTGCTGCAGGACCTTCTGCATTGTCAATATAGTTGTTGGTCTGCCATTTCTCAAGCTGACCACCCCAAAGACCACCGAAGTAGATGTATGCCTTGTTATCATCATCAACAAGTACTGCGGGATCGATACTGAAACTACCTAAGATAAAGCTCTCTTCAGGCTTAAAAGGACCCTCAGGTCTCTTACTGGTAGCTACACCGATTCTGAAGATACCGTTCTTATCTCTTGCAGGGAAATACAGATAATATGTGTCGTTCTTGTATGCTGCATCGGGAGCCCACATCTGTCCGCTTACCCAGGGAACATCCTTCATATGAAGTGCCTCACCGTTGTCAACGCATTCAGCATCTACATCGTCCATGGATAAGATATGGTAATCCTCCATTTTGTACTGATCTCCGTTGTCATTGTCCTCACCATCATGCTCTAAGTCATGGGAAGGATAAATATAAATTTTATCTTCAAAAACATGTGCTGAAGGGTCAGCAGTATAAATATGTGTTACTAAAGGTTCATTCTGTTTTGCCATATCGCGCCTCCAATTTCTATTGTTACTCTCTATTTTAACAAAAAATGTGTTTATGTCAACATTTGGAAATGATGTTTACATATAAATCCGCAATATGTTAGGATAATGTTAGCAAAAAGCAAGATATGTTATCTTTTAGGAGAAATCATCGTATGAATGCACTAGCAAAGCTAAAACAAAAGAAATTATTTCTATTTGACATAGACGGCACTCTGGCAATTGGTAACACCCTATACAAAGGCAGTGCTGCGCTGCTGCAGTATATCCGGGATATAGGCGGCCGGGCCTATTTTATCACCAACAATTCCACCCAAAGTGCCTACGATTATGTAGAGAAATTCCATCGCTATTTCCATCTGGAAACCACGGAGGATGCCTTCGTCACTTCCGGTTATGTGACCTTGGAATTTCTGAAAAGAAATTATGCCCAAGCTAAGATCTTTGTACTGGGAACTGCGTCTTTCATCACAGAACTTAGAAAAAACGGTCTGCATATCGTTGAGACTGTCCAGACCGGTATCGACTGTGTAGTGGTAGCCTATGACAGCGAGCTGAACTATTCCAAACTGACTGAAGTGTGTCATGTACTCTTCACCAATGACATTCCCTTTTATGCTACCAATCCGGACCTGCGCTGTCCGGCTGAATTCGGCTTTATTCCGGACTGTGGCGCCATATGTGATATGATTACCGCTACCACGGATAAATCTCCCGTTTATCTGGGCAAACCAAGTAAGAAAATGGTAGAACTGTGCATATCCCACTCCGGTTTCACGGCTGAGGAAACACTGGTGGTAGGCGATCGCCTGTATACGGACATCGCCTGTGGCATCAATGCCGGTGTAGACACTTGCGTAGTGTTTACCGGAGAAGCCAAACCGGAGGATATGCCCACTACTCCCTATAAAGCAGATTATGCATTTGATAATATCCTGGCATTATATAAGGCGTGCACCTCCTAAAGGTGCACGCCTTCTCTCGTCAAGCTGTTCCACAGACTATTGTCAGTCCGGTTCTATTCTATTCTTTCCTCTTTTATTTCTGCATCTATCTCCGTGGAGGACTTAATCTTTTTAATCCACTTGCCGCTTCTTAAACGAATCACGCACCAGAATGCCTTCAGCACCTGGTCTATTTTCAGGCAGAAATAAATCCAAAAGGCCGGCCAGTGAAATACCAGACCTGCCAGAAAACCAAGGGGTATGGATGCCACCCATAGAAAAATATTATCAGCCACCATCAAAATCTTCGTGTCACCGCCGCCCCGCAGCACACCCTTGGTCATGATGCTGTTGGTGGCCTGAAACAGTACAATAATACTTATGGACAACATTAATTCACTTGCAATTTCCTGTGTCTGCTGCGATAAATTGTACGCCCGAATCATGGGCCCGCTGATCAGCATGATAATACCCGCTGCCACTGCACCAAATAAAATACCCAGTCCCAGGAAGGCATAGCCCTGCTCATGCGCCTTTTTCCTGTCACCTTCACCCAGGGTATATCCGGTCACAATTGCACCGGCCTGGGAAAAGCCCTGTATCATTACGGAGCTCAGCTGCTGGGTCACTGTAGTTACTGCATTTGCCGCCACAAAATTCTCACCCAGTCTGCCAATCACCATTGCCACGGAATTATTACCCAGTGCCAAAATGCCGTCACTGATCAGTACCGGAATACTGATTCGTATATATTCCCTCCACAGATTACCCACGGGTTTAAATAAATCCTTTATTCTGAAACCGATTTCCCTATCCCAAAGGAAAAGATAGCCGCAAATAACACTAAATTCAAAAATACGGGCAATCAGGGTTCCCACTGCAGCTCCCGCCACTTCCATACGGGGTGCACCAAACTTACCAAAGATAAACATATAATTGGCACTGATATTGATAAAGAATGCCCCAATGGAGGTATATAGCGGAATTCTGACCTGACCCACATTTCGCAGCACTATGGTACAGGTAAGAGATAACCCCAGCAAAAAGTATGTAACTACCGAATAGTTCAAATATTTCATACCATTTGTGATAATTGCTTCTTCTTCCGTATATATCTGCATGATTAGCCTTGGCAAAAACACAGTAGCCACACAAAATAACGTTGCCATGGTCAAACAAAGGCGCAGCATAATAGACACCGTACTTTTCAAAGACTTATTATCTTTCATACCATAATACCGTGCCACCAGCACAGATGCTCCCATACCGATGCCCATACAAAAGATATGAAAAATATTGATAAACTGATTGGCCAGGGACACTGCAGATAACTGTGTTTCTCCTACTACACCGATCATAATGGTATCCATCATATTGACACCGGTGGTAATCAGGCCCTGCAATGCTATGGGCACGGCAATCCCTGCCACTGTTTTATAAAATTGACTGTCTCTCACATATAATTTCTGCACTTCTATCTTTCTCCGTTCTCACTATTTACGGCGAATCTTCCATTCGTCTCCTTCAATAACATACCGGAATTAAATAGGGCGCTATGAGCGCCCTATTAATCAAATTCTTTACTGTAAATCCTCAATCTTATCCTTATACTTGATGCGGTAAATACGCCTCAAAGAATCATCGATTCTCTCTTCGGAAATAACACCATCCTGCACTGCCTTAAGCACGCCCTGATATGCCAGTTCGAAATCTTCAGGGTCCAGAATCATATCACAGCCTGCCTTCAATGCCATGATTGCAGCCTCATCAGAAGCATAGTAATCTGATATGGCTTTCTGGCTCATTGCCTGAGAGATAATGATCCCGTTATATCCCATCTCGCTTCGCAAAATATCCGTAACAATCACACCGGACATAGAACAGGGTGCATCCTCGCCGGAAAGGTTAGGTGCAGACATATGGCTGACCATAATCATATCCGCGCCGGCATCAATGGCACTTTGGAATACCTTGAACTCATTGGCACGAAACTCCTCTGCCGTTCTGTCAGTGGTAGCCAGTCCTTTGTTCGTATCCTGTGTGGTACAACCCGCTCCGGGGAAGAAACCCACACATGTATCCACATTCTGCTCATTAAACGCCTGCAAGGACGCAGTCAGCATGCCTGATACCAGTTCCGCATCACTACCGTAGGAACGCTCCGCAAGGACACTGTCTTCCACATTGGCCAGATTTGCCAACGGCGCAAAATTCAGATTCAAACCGTATAACTGCAAATTCTGTGCCAGCTTGGTACCTGCCTCACGTGCCTTTGCAGTATCTCCCGTAGCACCAATGGTCTGCACACTATCCACCTTATCTGCGATACCTGCAGCTGCCAGAGAGCTTACACTGCCACCCTCTTCCTGTACTGCAAGGAAAAGCGGATACTTTGCATACAACGCAGTATTCTCCACCATCTCAGAGAACTTGGTTGCAGACTTCATATTCTTTTTCGCGTAAACAATACCGCCCACCGCATACTTGGACAGTGCTTCACGGGTACTGTCACCTGCTGCCACTGCAGTAGTCACTCCTGTGATGGCCTCAGGCGTAGTAATAAACAATCCGGCCACCTTATCCTCAAGAGGCATTACTTCGATACCTGCATTTACAATTTCATCCAGCTTCTGTTCAGGAGTCAGCTCTACAATAACTTCCTCTTCTATAGTAGGTTCGATAACCTCCGGCTCTTCTAAAGTTTCCTCAGAAGCAAGCAAATCCTCCACCTTGTCCTGGCTGCTTGCTATCTCTTCCTGCTGTTTATTATTAAGGGTTTTAACCGCTTTGACACCGGATACTACTCCTACTGCCACCCCAATAATCAAAACCATTATCACTCCGTAACAAAGTATCTGATTACGAATTCGGCGCTTTCTTCTGATTTCCCGCCTCTCCTGCAGCACATCCTGCTGCTCTACCATCTTATTTTCTTCCATATACTC
The DNA here is from genome assembly GCA_045597105.1 of Acetatifactor sp. Classification (GTDB taxonomy): domain Bacteria; phylum Bacillota; class Clostridia; order Lachnospirales; family Lachnospiraceae; genus Acetatifactor. The sequence goes on along the minus strand of JAZODQ010000033.1, from coordinate 7,439 downwards.
CTCCAAGCCTTTTACAAAGGCCCTATTTCAATCAGCCAGCTATTCTGGTTAATATCGTTTTGGTTCCTTCCGGGTATTCCTTCGCCAGAACATGCATCAGGAACTCTTCTACCGCTGCAATACCTGCTATTATGCATCCAACCGCACAATAGGGAACTGCAAACACTGTTTTCAAAAAATAAGGTATCCCAAATGCTGCCAATCCGTTCATCTTATTCATATAAGTATGTAAGGATGCCAAACGCTTATATCTGATGGCAACCATCACATATGTAACCACGCGCAAAAGTACAGCCCCCCATACCACACACCATATCCAAACAGGCAATGTGGCACACAGCTCCGGAAATATCTTTATAATCATGACCGAGTAAAACAGCAAATCTGCAATACTATCCATCTTAGCTCCAAGCTCCGTGGTCTTTTTCGTAAAACGTGCTACCCATCCGTCCACAACATCACTGATACCGCAAAACGTATACAGTATAAAAAAGCTTTTGGAAAATGCTTCCGTAAAAATCAAACCGCATGCCCCTATGATTCTAAACATAGTAATGCAGTTCGGAATCGTTAATATCTTCTCCCGCATTTATTCTTCTCCCATATAAACAAAAATTCTCACATTAGCATTTTCGCACAAATTGACAAAATACGCAACAAAAAACTAGAGAGCACATCGATTATTATCATCAATGTGCTCTCCTACACTATACTATCCACTGGCCTTTCCTCTCTTTCTTTCTTCCAATCATCTTTTGTGCTTTTCCACTTTTTCCTTTGTACTCAGGTACTGTAACGTTCAAAAATCTCTTTTGTAAATCGTCACCTTTTCATCTGTGTACTCGCTTTTCATCTCCTTGTTCCTATATTCATTTGTACATCATGGAAGAATTATTTAAAAATACTTGGGATTAAAATTAAGTTTTAGGTGGTCCGTACCTCTCTTTCTTTATATTTTATTTGTTCTCTGTTGTTGATTTTATTATAGGACAAAGACTACCATTTGTCAACATATTTTTCAGATATTTTTTAATATTTTTGACATATTTTCTAATTTTTACCATTTTCGACACTTTTTGTCAGTTATCGTTTCTGTGTTTCGACAAAATCCAAGATCACCCTACTCACACAATTTCCTATATTGATCAGAGTGTCAAAAGGTGATTTTCAAAGTGTAATATGGCAAAATCCACAAGGAATATAATAAGCAAACGCCTAAACTGCGTTTTTAGTGTCTGACAAAATCCAACGGTTACGAAGACTAGGCTCGAAGCCTTTGCTGAGAGGCTTTAGTCGTAGTTACCGGTTAGTTTGTCAGCGCGTTGCAGTTGTTTGCGTTTATATTTCTTGTGATTTTGCCTTTGTATAATTCAATAAACACCTTTTGACACCCTAATCCTATAGTTCAAAAAAAACACCCGAACCATGCCTCCTATACGGAGTCAGCCATGATTCGGGTGTTCTGTTTCATGTTATTTGTTTTACTTAAACAACTGTTTCTACAAAAATGTCGTAAATAGCCTTGATTGCTGCCTCATATTCATCATTAGCCACACCAATGATAATATTTAACTCAGAGGATCCCTGGTCAATCATCTTAACATTGATATTACTGTGTGCAAGAGCTGCAAAAATTCTGCCTGCAGTACCTCTGGTGGACTTCATACCGCGTCCTACTACTGCAATCAGTGCCAGATCTGATTCAATATCAATCACATCGGGATTTGCCAGTCTGTGCAGGGCTGCTACAACCTTCTGCTCCTTATGCATGAACTCATCCTGATGCACAAATACAGTCATGGTATCGATACCGGAGGGTACATGCTCAAAGGAGATACCATTCTCTTCAAATGCCTGAAGTACCTTGCGTCCGAATCCAATTTCGGAGTTCATCATATCTTTTTCAATATTGATGGAACAGAAACCCTTCTTACCTGCAACACCGGTAATAACATATTTGGACTTCTGGCAGGTACTGCCTACAATCCAGGTACCATTATCCTCAGGTGCATTGGTATTTTTAATATTAATAGGAATTCCCCCCTGACGTACGGGGAAGATTGCATCCTCATGAAGAACGGAGAATCCCATATAAGACAACTCACGTAACTCACGATAAGTAATCACTTCAATCCCCTTAGGGTTCTTAATAATTCTGGGATCCGCAATCAAAACGCCGGAAACATCTGTCCAGTTTTCATATACATCGGCTTTGATAGCCTTTGCCACGATAGAACCGGTTACATCTGAACCGCCTCTGGAGAAGGTTTTTACACGGCCGTCTGCATAAGCACCATAAAAACCGGGTACAACTGCTGACTCGCACTGTGCCAATCTGGCAGCAAGCATTTCATTGGTCTTTTCTGCATCCAGTTCACCATTATCCTTGAAGAGAATAACCGTTGCAGAATCAATAAATTCATAGCCCAAATAATTTGCCATGATGATACCGTTTAAATACTCACCACGGGAAGCGGCATAATCATTTCCTGCTTTTTCCTTAAAGTTCTTTTCTACAATCTTGAATTCCTCTTCCAAAGATAAATCCAGTTTTAAACCGTCGATGATTTCCTGATATCTTTCCTTGATGGCTTTCAATTCTGCCTTGAAATCCTTACCCTGCTCTGCCAGTGCATAACATCCATACAGCATGTCTGTTACCTTAATATCATCACTATAACGCTTACCGGGCGCAGAAGGTACTACGAATCTTCTGTGCTTATCTGCACGGATAATGTTACCTACCTTTTCAAACTGCTCTGCACTTGCCAGAGAACTTCCGCCAAATTTTACTACCTTTGCCATTTTACTATCCAAACCTTTCCGTCTATATATGTTTTCTAAATTTACTCCTGTTTACATCACAGGTACTGCTCTGTTACGGCTTATTCCAGCTCCAGGAATTTATCAATAAGTTTGTGTCCCTGTGCCACGAAGTTGCCGCTTGCCTTGCCGTCTTCCTCATTATAATTCCAAGTCTGCTGCTGCTCGTTGGTACTGTCATACAGCATATAAGGCACATTGTCAGAGGTGTGTGTACGTACACTGATGGGTGTGGGGTGATCGGGAAGAATCAGCAGTCTGAAATCCTCTCCTGCTGCCTGTAATTTCTCTACTACAGGACCGATTACCTTTTCATCCAGATATTCAATTGCCTGAATCTTACGTTCCAGACTTCCCTGGTGTCCCATTTCATCGGGAGCTTCCACATGAATATAAGCAAAGTCATATCCATCCTCACAGACTGCCTTTACAGCCGCATCCACCTTACCGGCATAATTAGTATGTAAACCGCCGTTTGCTCCTTCTACCAGTGCTACACCCATGTCTGCACCTACAGCGATACCCTTTAACAAATCCACTGCGGATACCATCATACCCTTCTTGCCGGTCTTTTCCTCAAAGGAGCTCAGCATGGGTTTGGTACCTGCTCCCCAGAACCAGCAGCAGTTTGCAGGATTTAATCCCTGTTTCTTGCGCTCTACGTTGATGGGGTGATTCACCAGTATATCATAGCTCTTTTTCATCATCTCTTTCAACACTGTATCCTGAGGCAAATAAGCGCCGATGACTCTGCCCAGTACATCATGGGGCGGTGTCAGATCTACCACCTGACCCTTATCCCAAATCAGACAATGACGGTAGCTGGTTCCTACATAAAACAGATAGGTCTCATTGGCCAGTTCCTTCATTACTTCATTCAGCAGTACCGCACAATCCTCCGTACTGATTTCAGAGGAACTGTGGTCGATGATAGTCTTTTCTTCAAAAGGCACACCATCTTCAGAAATAGTTACAATATTACAACGGATAGCCACATCCGTATCCTTCATAGGTACTCCGATGCTCAATGCCTCAAGAGGAGAACGTCCGGAATAATATTTCTTGGGGTCATAACCCATTACAGACAAGTTGGCTGTATCAGAGCCGGGATTCATACCATCGGGAATGGTATGCACCATACCTACCTCCGATAATTTGCTGAGACGGTCCATATGAGGGGTCTTTGCATACGCCAAGGGAGTCTTGCCACCAATTTCAGCAATGGGCTCATCTGCCATACCGTCACCTAAAATTACTATATATTTCATGGAATTGTTTCCTTTCTGCATTCAGATTTCTGTATTCAGGTTCATTTTCTGCACTTCATTACGGTATTTAACATACCGTGAAATTATGCCAGACGAATCTTGCTCAGTACCGCACTTCCAAGTGCTTCACATTTCTCTGCACATGCCTTCTCACTTACTGCCTGTGTCAAGTATGCCACATCTTCTCTGCCGGATACGGTAAGTTTCTGCACCCCGGGGAATGCCTGTTCCACTGCTGCTGCCGCGCTATTATCCACACGCAGGAAGAAACGTCTTTCTACATTGTCTACAGATGCAAACTTCGCATCCTTATCTTCCCAATAGCAGGGAAGTGTGCGTCCCATATTGCGAGCACAGTCAATTACGTCCGCTACCACTGCACTTGCAGTTGCCAGCTTACCTGCGCCCTTGCCGTAGAACATTGCATCACCAAGCATATTGCCTGTTACCAGAATGGCATTGAATACATCATTTACCATTGCCAGAGGATTTTCTTTGCTTACCATGCAAGGTGTTACCATAGCCAGCACCTCATCCTCGGATACGGGCTTTGCACTTGCCAACAGTTTAATGGTCATATCTGCAGCTTTCGCATACTCGAAATCTGCTACAGTGATGTGAGTAATACCCTCGGTAAATACCTGCTCGGAATCCACATTTTTGCTCATCATCAGAGATGCTAAAATAGCAATCTTTCTGCGAGCATCGTAGCCCTCTACATCCGCCTCGGGATTACGCTCTGCATAACCCAAATCCTGTGCTTCCTTCAGTACTGTTTCAAAATCAGCACCGGCCTTTTCCATCTTGGTCAAAATGTAATTGGTAGTACCGTTCAAAATACCGGTAATACCTTCAATCTTTTCTGCGGTAAGACAGTCATTGATTGGTCTGATAATAGGAATACCGCCACCTACACTTGCTTCAAATAAGTAATTACAATTGTTTGCCTTAGCAATCTGCAACAGTTCGGGACCGTGCTTTGCTACCAGCTCCTTGTTAGAGGTACATACACTTTTACCTCTTTCTAATGCGCTCTTTGTATAATCATAAGCAGGCTTCACACCACCCATGGTTTCACATACGATAGCAACCTCCGGATCATCCAGAATCACCTTCATATCATGAACAACCTTTGCTTCGTAAGGGTCTCCGGGAAAATCACGAAGGTCCAAGATATATTTCACATTTAACTCATTTCCTGCCTTAAGATTTACTGCTGCCTTATTTTTTTCTATTACCTCTACCACGCCGCTTCCTACGACACCGTATCCTAATACTGCTACCTGAATCATTTTTATTTCCTCCTACTATATGTAATCTGTACGCTTAACCGTCACTCTCTACTCTTTAGCCAATATCTTTACATGATGCACACCCTTCAGATTCTCCATCTGCGCAATCATCTCACTGATATCTCCCGTAGTCTGCAGCACCTGAATACTGAGACTTAAAGATGCCACACCATTAATCGGAATACTCTGATGTATGGTCAATATGTTGGCATGACATTCTGCGATGATTTTCAGCAAGTCTGACAAAAGTCCGGGCTCATCATCCATCTGAAAGGTCAGGGTAATGGTTGTTCCCTGGGCATTATCATGGAACTGAAAAATATCGTCTTTATACTTGTAAAAAGAACTGCGGCTGATTCCCACTGCATCCACTGCATCCTGAATAGTGGGCACTTTTTCAGACTCTAACAGTCTCTTTGCTTCCACTACCTTCAGAAGCACCTCCGGAATCGCTTTTTGCTTTACCACAAAATACTTTGTCTCTCCCATATATATACCTCGTAATATTTTTAAGAGCTTCAACGTTTTTGCTACGCGGACACTTGTGTGTCGATGAAAGATATTTTAGCACACTAAATTATTAAAAACAATGTATATTTTGCACTTAATTACATACAAAGCCAAAAGTCCTTTGGTTAAAAATACCAAAGGACCATTTTTATAACACAATATGGACTAGCACTCATTCTTTAAACTGCGGTTAAAAAGCTTTTCCAAAACACTTTTCGGACTTTTGTCTTCATACAATATTTCATACACCGACTCACATATGGGTAACTCCACGCCATATGCTTTCCCCAGATTACGGAGCGCTTTCACCGTATAATACCCTTCTGCCAGCTTGTTGTAAGGAAGCTTCATGACAATGTTTTTACCATAGGCCAGATTCTGACTATGCTCTGAAAACAGCGTCGCCTCATAATCCCCCAAATGGCAAAGTCCGTAAGCAGTACCGGCTTTACCGCCCATAGCAACAATCAGCCTGGCAATCTCACCAGTGCCTCTGGTCATCAATGCACCTTTCAGCGAACTTAAATCAAGCCCTTCCAACATACCTGCCGCTATACCGATGACATTCTTTGCCGCCGCACCGATTTCGTTCCCCAGCAAATCCGTCCCATAATAAAACCGTATCAAATCACTGGAAAATGCCCGTATCAATTCATCCTTCAAAAACTCATCGTTACTGTCTATCACCATACAGTTGGGTACGCCACGGTAAAACTCCTGTACATGTCCCGGCCCTAACCAAACCGCCACTTTATTACTGTGGTCCAGCTCATCACTGACAACCTGTGTCAAACGTCTGCCTGTTTCTATCTCAATGCCTTTCATACACAGCACAAGCTTTTTACCGCATAACTGTAATTCCTTCAGCTGCGCTACTACCTCCTTAAGCTGTTGTGCACTTATGGAAATAATGATAATGTCTGCATCCTGACAACCTTCATATGTATTTGTCAAAGTAACCGATTTCGGTATGACTATTTGTTCATTCCTGCCTGTCTCCATTAATTCCTGCATACGTTTAGAGGACTCCCGCCCATACAGGGTCACTGCATGACCGATTCTGTCCAGATACCACGCCAGGAAGGTTCCCCACCTGCCGCAGCCGATTACAAATACCTTCTTAACTGCTTTTTCTTTCTCCGGCAGGAAGATTTCTTTTTGATACTTTATCTTTGAAACATCCGCACGCAATATATCATTAATCGTAATGCCATATATATCAGAAAGTTTCACCAATAACTCGATATCCGGAATGGATGCCCCCGTTTCCCAGCGGGAAACAGCCTGTCTGGATATTGCCAACCGCCCCGCCAGCTCATCCTGTGTAATATTATAGTACTTACGGAGTTCTGCCAAATACTGCCCTATTTTCAAACTATCCATTCCATCACCTCCAAATACATTATATATATGCGGCGTGCCTCCTGTCCAGCAATTCCGGGTTGCATCCCACTCTTCAATGCAACTGACAGTATCGCTTATCAACACTGTCCTCCGTCTACTCAAACTCTCTTGTGTACTTCTTGAAGAACTCATAATATGCTCG
>JAZODQ010000032.1:0-3558 GCA_045597105.1 Acetatifactor sp. | reverse complement strand
TGCTTTTCATGTACATCCAGCGGATTAATCCTGTCATTATTCACGATGGGGCGCAATCTGGGACAGGAAAGGGACATCTCTGCCTGAGGATATTTTCTTTGCAAATAATAAACATGAAGGGCACTTGCAAGGGCATCCTTTCTAAAGTCTGAAAGTCCCAGTAATGCCGAAAAAGCTACACCTCTCATACCGCCTCTAAGTGCCCTCTCCTGGGCATCGAAGCGATAGGGCCACACACGCTTATGTCCCAGCAAATGCAAAGTTTCATACTTATCCGCATCGTATGTTTCCTGAAATACCGTCACATAATCTGCGCCACACTCATGAAGATACCGGTACTCATCGGTATTAACCGGATAGATCTCCAGACCCACCATACGGAAATACTTACGCGCAAGCTTGCAGGCCTCACCAATATAATGCACATCACTTTGTCCCCGGCTTTCCCCGGTAAGTATCAGTATTTCCTCCATGCCACTATCTGCTATTACCTGCATCTCATGCTCTATCTGCTCCATAGTCAGCTTCATTCGGTTAATATGGTTGTAGCAGTTGAACCCACAATACACACAATAGTTTTCACAATAATTGGCTATATATAAGGGAGTAAATAAATACACCGTATTACCAAAATGCTTACCGGTTTCCAGGCGGGCTCTTTGCGCCATCTCTTCCAGAAAGGGTTCTGCAGCAGGTGACAAAAGCGCCTTAAAGTCCTCAATGCTACAGGTCTCATGCTGAAGGGCTGCTTTTACATCCATGGCAGTATATTTTGCATAATCATACGCTTTCATCTGCGTCAATACATTTTCACATACATCTGATGCAATCACTTCCATTCCCGGCAGATACTCCATATGATTCCTGCGACAAGAAGGATCACTCTCCAGTCTGTGCTTTCTCTTAAGAGCTTCTGCTGACAAATGCTCCGAATCTATCAAAAATTGATTTTCCATTTTATTGCTCCTTTGATTAATCTCTTAAAAATCCGGTCAAAGGATCGGAAGCAGATGCACCTCTGGACAACACTCTGCCAAGGCCTGCCAGATATGCTTTTCGTCCTGCCTCAATTGCCTGTCGGAAGGCTGACGCCATCATGGGTAAATCCCCTGCAGTGGCAAGGGCGGTGTTTGCCATAATTGCTGCCGCCCCCATTTCCATGGCTTCACAAGCCTGGGAAGGTCTGCCGATGCCTGCATCCACGATAATGGGCAAATCAATTTCCTCTATCAGTATCTGAATGAAGTCTCTGGTGGCAAGTCCCTTGTTGGAGCCAATGGGTGATGCCAGAGGCATAATGGTGGCCGCTCCCGCATTCACTAAATCACGGGCCACATTCAAATCCGGATACATATAGGGCATAACTACAAAGCCCTCTTTTGCCAGAATCTCCGTCGCTTTGATGGTTTCCTGATTGTCAGGAAGGAGATATTTGGAATCTCGCATAATCTCGATTTTCACAAAATTTCCGCAGCCCAGTTCTCTTGCCAGGCGGGCAATGCGTACCGCCTCCTGTGCGGTTCTGGCACCGGAGGTATTGGGCAACAAGGTCACTCCTTCGGGAATATAATCCAGTATATTTTCCTGCTCCTTGGTATTCGCGCGACGTACTGCCAATGTAATGATTTCCGCTCCGGCATCTCTTACTGCTGACTCAATCAGCTTCAGGGAATATTTCCCTGAACCCAGAATAAAACGGGAGTGAAACTCCTGTCCGCCAATCATTAGTTTGTCATCATTCATAATCCTTCCTTCTTTCCGCCATATAGTGGCTTTTCTCTATTACTTCTTTTATGCTTCTCTTACATAAATACGCTTTTCACAGCTTTACTTTTTGCCGTTCCATCCTGCACTCTAAATTGCTGTCTCGCCAGCCAGAATACGCAGCACGGTATGGGCCTGATGAGCAGCACATAGCATGACACGCGTAGAAAACAAACTGCTTTTCTCCGAAACCTCGCTGACTTCATCACCACATAAATAAAATTTGCCTGTAACCTTACGCGTACAAATGCTGTTGGACGAGCCAATTCCTGCCATTCCGGATGCCGCAACTACATATTTCTCCGGCATCTTCTCAAGGACAGTGTTTACAAGCATTGCTTTCGCTTCCGCATTATCAAAAGCTTCACATACAATGTCTGCTTCAGCTACTAGTGCTCCAATATTTCTTTCATCTATCTTTTGTTTATATGTACATACTGTCAGGAAGGGAGCAATTTCACTTAGATTTTCCACAAGAGCCTCCGTCTTGTACATACCAATCTGATTCGCCTTGTATTGCTGCCTATGCAGATTGGTAATATCCACCTTATCAAAATCAATGAGTATGAGCTTACCGATACCTGCACGCGCTAAAGCAATTGCTATATTAGAACCAAGTCCGCCAAGCCCGCAAATGGCCACTGTTGCCTGTGAAAATTTATTTTGCAGCTGCGCGCCATGTCTCTGCACCAACGCATTTTCCATCTCCTGCTTCGTAGGTCGTTCATGCATCTCTCAGCCACCTCCTACAAAGCTGACTACTTCCAGGCAGTCACCATCTGCAAGAACCGTGGTTTCATATGCTGCCTTCGGTACAATTTCACCATTTTTCTCCACTGCAATGCGCTTTGCATCATAATTTGTTGCAGTCAGATAATCTGCAAGTGTCTTCCCTACAATATCTAACTGCTCGCCATTCACTTTTACCATATGCTTCTCCTTTCCATACCTAACGTTACAGTTTCTCCCTTGCTTTCCCATAGAAAAAAAGAAAAAGCTACCCAAAGGGCAGCTTTCACTTAAGCCTCCACGCTCTGCATGTCGGCATATTATGCGCAATAATGCAAAAACGGGAAACTACCAAATCGGTAATTTCCCGCAAAATACACTTGTGCTCAGGCTTCCCTACGTTGGCATTATCCAAATCAGGTTATCGGTCTCGGGTTATACCCTACTCTCAGCCTGTAACACAAGCTCCCGTCTGTTTTATTTTCGAATGTATTGTAACTCTGAATAACGTAAAAAGCAAGTCCTTTTTTCAACACTTGTATTTTGTATATATAAATGCCATAATAACAAAAGAGGCTTATATATATAAATATGCTATTTTACAATATCCTATTTAAAAAATATTCTATTTGATATGAAAGGGAAAATCATGAAGAAATCAGCTAAAATCCTTATATTTGCCATTGCCTTCATATGGAACGTGTTTTTTTATCATCTGTGCGGTTATTGGCAGCAATCTCCCTTACGGGATGCCTTTTTCAACTTCGACCCTATTATCGGTGTCATTGCTATTATCTTTATATCACTGGGTGAAACAAGTGTGATCCTGCAGATTTATTACAGATCAAAATATCGCAATCTGCAAAAGCGAGTTTTCGACCATAAATTCTGGCAACAGTGCCTGCTACTGGTGATTTATCACTTAGGATGCATCTATCTCACCAATATCATGGTTTATGACTTCAGCATTTTTTATATATCCATATTAGCCCTATTCTTTAGTGTGGGCTGGTTAAAAGGTGGCAGAATCTTGTGGACAAGCGAAACAGAGTCCTATTATTTAAG
>JAZODQ010000031.1:0-2800 GCA_045597105.1 Acetatifactor sp. | reverse complement strand
GCAGCTGTCACACAGGGAACCAATGCCGAGTAATGCATAATACCGATACTGATAACTTCCAATGCAAAAATAGCTGCCGCCATAGGTGTTCCAAAAAGCGCAGAGAAGCCTGCACTCATACCACACATGATAATAATGCGTTGGTCATTTTCACTTAATTTGAATACTTTACCAAGCGCATTGGAGATACTGCCTCCCAACTGAATGGCCGCTCCCTCCCTGCCTGCTGAACCACCACACAAATGTGTAATGATTGTAGTTATAAAAATCAAGGGAGCCATCTTTACAGGAATGTCCGTAGAAGAATGAATGGAGGATATTACCATATTGGTTCCTGTATCATGGGTGTTTTTAAAAAAACGGTACAGAAACACTATACAAATACCTGCAACCGGCAAAAAAAGCACTATCCATTTATTTTCTACTCTGAAATTATTCGCTTCAATCAAAATGCGGCCAAAAACCGAACTGACCATTCCTACCAGAAGTCCGATACCTGTACTGATTACCAGCCATTTCAGTAATGTGGCTACAGAATAGGAAGTCTTTAAAACATACTTCTTCATCCCCGGCTGACTGTTAAAAATTTCATACTGATTCTTCCTTGTCTCGTTTGACATGTTAAACCTCTTATCTGAAAATTCAAAATTTATAGTTACAATACTGTTGTCTCCATATAAGTCTCCTGACTTGTATGGATTTCTGTCCATCTGTCTGCGACAGAATCATATACATTCTTCTATATTCTATCTGTATAATTCTATGGTGTCAATGAAATGACTCCATGTATGGTTAAAGTGTCAATTGCAGAAATTTTTTAACGAAATACTGCTGATACCATATGAAACAACTTGCAACCATAGCATATGATAATATAAAGTCCACAAAATGGTAATATCATGCAAGTAATCCCGTATGACAGAAATGCAGCTGTAGCCTATGCCCGAAAGTGGGCACTCTCACGAAATCCGGCCTATTATGATTTTCAAAAAATCGGAGGTGACTGTACAAACTTTGCATCTCAATGTATTTATGCCGGCGCACATATCATGAACTACACGCCTACTATGGGCTGGTATTATCGCTCCTCTTACGACCGCACAGCATCCTGGAGCGGTGTTGAATACCTTTTCAACTTCCTGACTAACAATCAGTCTGTCGGTCCTTTTGCACACGTGATTTCTCAAAATGAAATTGAGCCGGGAGACATTGTGCAACTGGGAACCGGAAGCGGAGACTTCTATCACTCACCTGTAATTACAGCAGTCCATCCGATTATTCTGGTGGCTGCACATACTGATGATGCACTGGACAGACCACTATTTTCCTATCTCTATGGTGCTATACGCTTCCTGCATATCGACGGCGTGAGAACATGGTAAATACATTCAATAGAATCTGCTATTTCATATTGATAAAAAAATGATATAATAAAGATAGAAACCCGTTCATTTACACCAATGGAGGAGTCTATTATGGGAAAAGATATGCACCTCATCAATATATATCTGAAAATCCACCATAAACGGACAATCACCTTGGATGATCTGCGCTATCTGGCACAGTATGACCCGGAATGTTTTGAAAAGACATGTAAAAATGTTGTGTACAATCTCCCGGAAAGTAAGCCCATCATGCAGCCACCTGCCATCATACCTGAAGTCCCCAAAGGTAATCCGTCGACCTCTGATTTACAGAGTATTGATATCATTCTGGATAACTTAAAACACATGGAAACAAATGATATCCCCTATACAAACATGAATGCTGACACGGTTAAAAGTCTACTTGGAAACTTATATATGGAATTGCTGTTTCCTCATAACGACAAGGAAACACTTTTTTCTGCGATAGATAACATAAATGCACCTACATTTGATCAAAAGGCCTGATATACATACAAGTACATACATTTTTCGAAAAGTAAAAAGCTTCAAATGTTGACTTAATCAGCATTTGAAGCTTTCTTGTACTGCTGGTGGCCGGACTTGAACCGGCACGGTGTTGCCACCGAGGGATTTTAAGTCCCTTGCGTCTGCCTATTCCGCCACACCAGCATATTAAATAGGCATTAAATAAAGAAGTGGGGCCTACAGGGCTCGAACCTGTGACCCTCTGCTTGTAAGGCAGATGCTCTCCCAGCTGAGCTAAGACCCCAACTTTTGGTCTGGACTAATCTCTTAATCCATAACGACCCAGATCGGACTCGAACCGACGACCTCCGCCGTGACAGGGCGGCGCTCTAACCAACTGAGCCACTGGGCCATATTCAATATATAAAAAAATTAAATGGACCTTCGGGGACTCGAACCCAGGACCGACCGGTTATGAGCCGGTTGCTCTAACCAACTGAGCTAAAGGTCCGCAAACCCTTACGGGTCAAAATGACTCCAACGGGAATCGAACCCGTGTTACCGCCGTGAAAGGGCGATGTCTTAACCGCTTGACCATGGAGCCGTTCCAGGTTTCTCTTTCCACCTGCGTTTATTTCTCACGAAACTTTTCGTCTCGCTTAACTCCCCCTGTTGGACTTGAACCAACGACGCCCTGATTAACAGTCAGGTGCTCTACCGACTGAGCTAAGGAGGAATGACGTTTTCTTTTTAACCGTCTACTGAAGGTTTATACCTTCAAAACCGAACACCAAATCATCTCTATCTTTACATCCATTCCCTTCCACCTTGGTTAAGCCCTCGACCGATTAGTAAATGTCAGCTGAACACATTACTGTGCTTACACCTCATTCCTATCTACCTTGTAGTCTTCAAGGGGTCTTACAACTTTCGTTGGGATATCTCAT
>JAZODQ010000030.1:0-23418 GCA_045597105.1 Acetatifactor sp. | reverse complement strand
GTAAGCTTCGTCAACCTTGCCTACGGACTTCTGTAAGTCGATGATGTGGATACCATTTCTCTCGGTGAAGATGTAAGGAGCCATCTTAGGGTTCCATCTTCTGGTCTGATGTCCGAAATGAACACCTGCTTCAAGTAACTGTTTCATAGAAATAACGCTCATTTTTTTACCTCCATTTGGTTAAAATCTTCCGCTCTCCCTTGCCAAGGCATATACCTTAGGTCCGAACCCGCGTTAAGAATCCGGCTTCTCTGACAGCAATCCTGCATGTGCAGAACACCACTGTCAAATCGGGATGCGTGTTTTTTAGTCACAACGTGAAGATTATAACATAAGAAAACCCCTGTTGCAAGGGGTTTTTCGTTAATTTATGCAAGTATAATTCGTGTACTCTGCATCTATTTACTTTTTGAAATAATCTTCGCGATTTCCTCGTAGGTACTTCCGGGTAAAATCTCAAAGTTTCCTACACTGATACGCTTATCATAACCGTTCTGACAAAGGTACGCATCAAATTCCTTTGCACTGTCCACCAGTCCTGCCGCTGCCAGATTCTGACTCACACTGACTGAACTGTCTCCACGTTTCACAGTGATCGTAACCGGTTGTCCATCGTCTGCTATGGTTTCCTCTGCCTGTTCGTCCTCTTCCACACTCTCCACTATCGTTTCGTCACTTTCAACTGTTTCAACCAAAGGTGTCTCTGATTCTGCGTCTTCCGTACTTTCAGAACTTTCCACACTTGCAGATTCCTCCGCACTCTCGGAACCTTCGTTTTCCTCAGAGTTTATTACGCTTTCGGAATTTTCGGTATTTTCAGTTTCCGCAGTATTCTCTGCCTCTACTGCTTCCTGCACATCCTCAGATTCGGACGTTATATCTTCATCTGTCTGAATATCTGAAAGTGTCAGGTTGGACCCATCCACCATTCCCAGCTCCAGTGCTCTGGCCCGCACTTGGTCGTCCGACATTTCTCCGCCGCCTGCTATGGTCAGAATCAACACTGTCACCACTACTCCGATACCCAGACCTCTTAAATAGTCTTTCAATCTCATGTTTTTATCCTTAAAATCTTAAATATTCTTGAACAAATCAATTACCAGCTTTACTTCGCCCACACCCAGTCCCAGTTCTCTGGCAATATCTACCTTGTCCATACCCGCAGCATGCAGTTCCAATATTCTTTCATTGGAATTCAGCACCGGCTCCTTTGCCGCTTCTGTCTCATGACGCTCTACGTCCCCGGTAATTTCCTCTGTATCTTTTACAGTTTCCACATCAGGCTGAATCTCCGGTACTGTTACAGCTTCCGGTGTCAGTTTCTGAAAACTATTTACGATTTCTTCTGCTTCTTTCTTTGTTTCTGCAACTTCTTTTGCCGTCTGCCCGGCTTCTTTAACCGTCTGATTTACTTCCTTTACTGCCTGATTTACTTCTTTAACGGTATTTTTGAGATACTTCTGCTTATCATTCAGCATCTCATATAAAAACATTACTTCGTTATGATTTCGGTTAATTTCCTGCAAAACAGTATCTGAATACTCATTTACTGCCATAATTTTTTCATTGGACAAACGCTCCAAAGACCGTTCTGTCTTTTCCATGGCATAAGTAACCGTTTCTTCTACCATATCATTTACATGTGCTTTCATGCCTGCTATTTCCTCAGACACAAGCTCTTTGATTTCTTTACGGGCCACCTTGTCCGGCTCCCCGTTTTTACTTTCGCTTTTTACGGGAAGCACAAAGCTAAGTATAAAAACAATGGCCCCCACTATAAGCAATACAATTTCTAAAGCACCCATTCTGCTGTAACCTCACGTATGTCATACTTTCATGTCAAACCCGGAACGGCCCTTTACAACCACCTTATCTTCCGTTTGTTTGCGGCGGTTTTGTCCTCCGTCTCCGGAATATTCATTTTTCCCCTTTTCCTTTGCATCAAACTTCTCAGAGTGCCACTGCGCATTATCACTACTGCGCACTTCTCTGCTTTTCTGCTCCACATCCTTTTGCACCTGCTGACCGATATTACTTTGGTCAATCATCCCCTTATTATCCGCGTTATACTTCATCGCGGTCAGGTCCTGGGATCTGGATATCGTCGTTAATTCAATAGATCCCCAAGCCATATTACTCCCTACCTTTCTATATTCATCGCATTGTCATGCATTGAATTACATAGGCACACTCTTTACATCACCACCGATACGTTCAAACTTACAGTAGCGGTAGTCAGACTGTAAGGTGGTGGATACATCACCAATAATAATTGTAGTACCGGGATAAACAATATCCTTAACAACCACCTCTGCCTTACGCTGAATCTCTATCTGTTCCTGCAAAGCCATTGCCTGTTCATTCTTCTCAGTCAGTTCCTTCTTCTTCAGTTCCAGAAGCTGTGCCGCACTTTTGATATACTTTATCTGATCCTCTGTAAATCTGGCACCCTTTGCTTTCTTTTCCATAAAATTACTTATCACCGGCTGGGTGTTTTTAATAATTTTAACAATTTCAGACATTTCCTTTTGCAGATTAACATATTCATTTTTAATACTCTGGTCAACACCTACTTCAACAATGGTAGAAGTTCCCATGGCTGCTCCCAGGGTTCTTACTTTAACACAATTGCCGGCCTGTACATGTCCTCCGGTTATAAATCCCTTCTTACCGTTTACCTCTATCTCCACACCGGCCGAAACCTGACTGTGCAGAATTGCCTCTGTACGTACATAGCCGCCTGCTTTTACATTTGCATTCTCTATAAACTTGGCTACAATATCACCATTGGCCTCCAGCGTACCCTTGGTCATACCGTTCATGCCTCTTGCAATTATAATGTTACCACCCGACTTAATATGCGCTCCTTCAACTACGCCGTTGATAATAACATTTCCCCCTGCATTCACAATGAAATTGGAGGCAACATTTCCATTCACCTGTACGCTGCCTTCAAAATCAATATTTCCGGTGGACATATCCACATTTTCCACCTCATAAACATTGGATACAAAGACCTTGTCATCCACCAGCATAACATGCCCGTCCACCAGAGACGTAATGGTTAAATGATCCTCTGACAACTCAATATTATTTGCAAATTTCAGTACTGCCCTTTTCACATCACGCGGCTTAATACGGGAACCATGAACCGTTATTCCCGGTTCACCCAAATCTTCCGGTATAATTTTCGCTAATACATCCCCCTTGCGGCAGTGGTTAATCATATTAAGATTAAAAAAGTCCACACTACCGTCCTCGCGTTCAGTGGGACGGATATGTAAATCCGTGTTAAAATTGTATATAATTTCAGCGTCTCTGCCGTGTCTGGGTACTCTTCCCTGTGCAATCACTAAATCAGTACAATAAATGCCCGCTGATTGAAAATGCTCCTGAATTACCTGCATCCGGACACCAAAAATAATGTTTCCTGCTCCCAAATCCCTTATGAACTCTTCTACAGGCATACGCATACCGTTTTCAGAGGGAGGAAAGAAACGTACAGTAACTAACATTCCATCTTCACTGACTTTCATCAGATATTGCTCTGCAACTACAGGGCATTCCCCTATTCCAAGCATAATAACATCCTGATTAGGCTGCATCATTAGCTTTTTCACGTTTACCGCATCATAAACAATGCTTACACGGTCAAGATAAAGCAAAACATCCTCTAATGTGACCTCTTTTCCGCCGTCCTCTGCTTTAAAAATCCGCAAACCGAATCCGCCGGGTATTTTAACTAATTGAAAATAACCGTTCTTCATATATGCCTCATTTCCGGGTCCTCTAAACAGAAAGAATCCCCATGTACTTACCCATCTTTTCTTTCATTTTCTGAAGTGCTCTCGTATGTAACTGTGATATTCTGGATTCCGACACATCCAAAATATTGCTGATTTCTTTTAGCGTCAGTTCTTCATAGTAATACAAGGTAATCACCTTTTGTTCCTTTTCGGTCAAAAGCTCCAGTGCTTCTCCCAATACCTGGCTCAGCTCCTGCTTTTCGAAACTTTCTTCCGGTCCATCAAATCTGGCTGTGGTCTGCCTGCTGTAATCCTGGGATACATCACTTCCCTGATCCATAAATTCATTCAGGGAAACCACTCCCGTTACTTTCATCTGCGACTGCCATTCCAGATATTCTTCATCTGAAATACCTAACTGACGTGCTACCTCTTCGTCTGTTGCCATATGACCGGTCGTCTGTTCAATTTCCCTGATAACCGCATCAATCTTTTTCTGTTTCTGGCGGATGGTTCTGGGAATCCAGTCCATCTTACGTATCTGATCCAATATGGCACCACGTATACGGAGGCTGGCATAGGTTTCAAATTTTACTTCTTTCATATAATCAAATTTGTCTATGGCATCAATTAATCCGAAAATACCATAGCTGACCAGATCCTCATATTCAACATTGTACCCCAGATACATACTGAGTCTGCCTGCAACAACCTTAACAAGCGGTGCATATTCCAGAATAATTTTCTCACGCAATTCTGCAGTTTTAGACTTTGCGTATTCTTCCAGTAATTTCTTCTTTCCGTTTTCATCCATGGAACACTTGCACCTCCTTTGTATATTATATATTTTTTACACTTTATTTCTCTTCTGAATTTTCGGCACTTGTTTCTTTCTCTGCTTCTTCCAACGCCTGCTTTGCCTTTTCTTCCATAGCCAGACGTTCTTCTTCCTGTGCCTTCCGATTCTGTTTGTCAAAATAATTCAGACACCACTTCAACACATTTCCCAATAAGAAAAACAAAAGTAATGTCAACAATAAGCGTAGCAACATATCAAACAATGCATAATGATTAAATACCATTACAATGCTTACGATTGTTCCCGCTATTAACATAAAAAACAACGGAAGATTATTCCTTTGCATATTCTATCCTCTACACTAAATGATGGTTAAATTTTTCCCTACCGCCTTAATATGATACTCTCCGGTTCCGGGGAAAAAAGTAACCGTTCTACCATAATCCTTGCCTGTGTCTTCAGACAATATGGGAATATTCATTTTCGCAAGCGCCTGCTTGGTAGCCATTATGTTACGCTCGCCCACCTGCATGGTTTCAGACATCCCGCCAAATTTAAACATAGTTGCACCACCGGCAATCTTCGCAACCATCCGGCTTCTTTTGGCCCCAAGAGCCTCCATCTGCCGTATCAGTTCTTCAATACCGGTGTCTGCAAATTTAGCAATATTTTGTTGCCCATTTCGAATTGCCGAACTATCCGGCAGCATAATATGAGCCAGGCCCCCTACCATATTCATCGGATCTCTTATGGCAATGCCAACACAAGACCCAAGCCCTAAAGTAGTCACCCCGTCGGGGGCGATACAGGTTTTTAAATCTGCCATCCCTACTTTGATAATCTCGCCCATTGACGTCCCTTCCTATATCCAATGTCTACAATTATATATTGATGCCCAATGAAGATAATATTTTGGAATATGAATCCAAATCCGGAATCAATATGAAATAACCATCAATAGCCACTTCATCATAGAACTGAGACTGAATCAGTAATATCTTATCACCCAAAATACCAAAATGCACTGCCGGTACACTTAAGATTGCACCTGCCATATCAATCGTCAACTGAGGAGGTGTGGGATATATCGTCAAATTAGTCAAGGATGATAAAGAATTCAGATAAGCGCCGGTAATAATATTACCTACTTCTCTCATGGCAGACTGTTCCATTTCGCCAAAGTCCTTGCCGGCCATCCCCATCATTATCTTATCCAATAAATGCTGCGCACTATCCTTCTCTACCAAAAACATCATACTACCGGTAATATCACCTTCAACACCCAGATATACTCCGACCATAATCTGCTCTTCGCCACCCATCATGGCTCCAACTTCATTTATGTCCAAAAGCTTTACCTGGGGCACTTTCATATCTACTTTACACTGTAACATTTGAGACAACGCAGTCATTGCATTTCCTGCACCAATGTTACCGATTTCTTTTAATACATCATTATAGGTTTCAGAAACCTGTTCCAAACTAAGTCCACCCATACAATTCTCCAATCTCTGTTCTTTTAACAATTTAGTACTATCCTGCTATAACCCAATATCGACTTGCGCTGCAAGTCGATTACTCGGACTTTAGCCTGCACAGATATCTGTGCAGGCTACATTACTATGCTTGTTCACTTTCTTCCAATGTAATGGTATTTAAATCGAGAAGTGAAATCAATTCATCACCATGCTTACCCACTGCATTGATAAAATTAACCTTACCGTTTCTGGTGCCGTGGGATAATTTTTCAATAGAATTCTCTCCCAAGGTAACCACTTCTTTTACTTCGTCTACAATAACACCTACATTGCCTTCCTGCTCCAGCTTCAGAATGATGATACGGGTAGCTTTGGTAATTTCATCCTCTGCCAGTCCCATCTTTAAACGAAGACTCATTACAGGTACTACCTCGCCACGTAAATTGATAACCCCTTTCAAATATACGGGCACTTTGGGTACACGGGTAATTCTCTGCATTCGTACTATGTTATCAACATTCTTAATATCAATACCAAACTGTTCCTCTCCCAAGCGAATAACAATGTACTGAACAAGATTATGAAGATCGGATTGTTTTCTGCTGTCTATGATTTCATTAATTGTTTTCAACTGTTCCATCTTACCTTCACTCCTTCCTATAATAGTGCATTTGCATCCAAAATAAGTGCCACTTCACCATCACCTAATATGGTTGCACCGCTAATATATTTTGTCTGCTTAATATACTTACCGAGTGATTTGATAACAATTTCCTGCTGACCAATTAATTCATCAATAACCAGACCAGCCATTTTATCGCCCTTCTTGACGATAACTACTACCAGATTTTCATCAGGACCCTTGGAGCTTTCAATATCCAGAATTTCCGACAATCTGATCAAAGGAAGTACTGTACCTCGCAGATTGATAACTTCTTCATTCTGTACCAGTTTAATCTCACTGGGAGAAATATCTTCAATTGTTTGGATTGTACCGAGTGCAATTGCATACTTTTCTCCGCCTACCACAACCATCAGAGACTGAATAATCGCCAATGTAAGCGGCAATCTGATGGTCCAGGTACTACCTACACCAAGCTCTGATTTAACCTCAACTTCACCACTTAAGGATTCAATTTTAGAACGAACTACGTCCAGACCAACACCTCGGCCGGATACGTCTGTAACCTTCTTCGCAGTAGAGAAACTGGGCAGGAATAAAAGATCAATAATCTCCTTATCCGTCATGTTTTCTGCCTGCTCTGTGGTAATGGCGCCTCTTTCAATCGCTTTATTCTTAACAGCCTCTACATCAATACCGTTACCATCATCTCTAACCTCAATAATAACGTTATTACCATCCTGGTAAGCATCCAGGAAGATGGAACCCACTTCGGGTTTACCACGTTTCTTACGAACTTCTGCTGACTCCAAACCGTGATCTGCTGAATTACGAAGCAGATGCATCAGAGGATCACCGATTTCATCCACTACTGTACGGTCAAGTTCTGTTTCCTCACCTGTCATGTACAGTTCCATTCTCTTATTCAGCGTCTTGGATAAATCACGTACCATTCTGGGGAATTTATTTACTACGCTTTCGATAGGTACCATTCGAACCTTCATAACGGACTCATGCAGATTCGTGGTTACACTCTCTAAGTACTCAATATGCTCGTCTACGCCTGCGCTCTGCTCCTGATTTGAAGCGGATACCAGAGAGTTCTTTGCAATAATAAGCTCGCTTACCAGATTCATCAGCACATCCAGTTTCTCGATATCTACACGAACCGTTCTGTTCACTACCGGTTTACCGGGTGTCTGCTTTTTCTCTGCAGGCTTTGCCGCTGCCGGTTTCTTTTTATCTTCTGCGACAACAGCAGCACTACTTTCAGCTTTGGTATCCTCTGACTTCATGGCTGCTTCAATAGCTGCATAATTCTTATTCTTTTCAAGTACAATATTGTCACCTGTAACCTTGGCAATTTCTGATACATTCTCAGCAGCCTTAATAACAGCATCAAGAGAATTATCTGAAATCACTATCAGCGTAAAGTCCTTATCAAACTTTTCATCTTCTACATCCTGTGCGCTGGGTACGGAAACAATGATTTCGCCCTTTTCTTCCACAGCCTTGAATACAAGAAAAGCTCTTGCCGCTTTCAAGATACAGCTATCCTGCACAACTACATTAATGCCATAAACATTCTTGCCCATCTTCATGGCTTCCTGTATTACACGGACCTGCGACTCCTCCAGGTTAATGGAATTCCACTTTTCTTCGTCGGCTGCTGTAGCGGTCGTACTGCTCTTGCTTTCTTTTTTCTCAGCCTGAGGCGCCTTGTCCCCATTCAGAATAGCATTCAACTGATCAATAATCGCCTGATTATCATTTGTTCCTTCGGAAGCTGAGGTCTGAATATTATCAGTATACTCCTCCAAAGCATCCAAACATTGAAATAATACATCTATCATTTCCGGCATTACTTTTAACTTGCCGTTTCTAACTTCGGAAAAAACATTTTCCATATCATGGGTCAGATTCTTCATTCTTTCATAACCCATTGTTCCAGCCATACCTTTTAAGGAATGTGCTGCACGGAAAATCTCATTAATGGTGTTTTCATTCTCGGGATCTGACTCCAGATTCAATATCTGGGTATTCAGATTTTGTAAATGCTCCTTTGTTTCATCAAGGAAAATCTCAAGATACTGGCTAACGTCCATTTTATCCTCCGTCCCGCCACATAGTCACTGTGGCCTAAAAATTATTGCGCTTCCACGCCAACCTGTAAAACAATCTCCTGTGCAAGCTGCTCCAGCGGAACTGTCTGATCTGCCAAATTAGCATTTATAACACTCTTTGGCATACCGAAAACCACGCTACTCTCCTGGTCCTGCGCTATAACATGCACCTTTTTATCTTTTTCCAGGTTTTTGATACCTTCCGTGCCGTCCGCGCCCATGCCGGTCATTACCACACAGACGATATTGTCGAAACGGCTGTTTGCTAAGGATTCATACATATAGTTTGCACAAGGTCTCACGCCTTCCCTGGTAGGTTCATCGGTGTACTGGATATAGTATCTGCCTACATTTGAAGTTTTTACCTTCATATGGCGGCCGCCCATCGCCACATACACACATCCTTTTTCCAGTTCCTGACCATCCTGCGCTTCTACTACCTTTAACATACTGAGAGCATTTAACCGCTCTGCTAAAGTTGCAGTAAAACCCTTTGGCATATGTTGCACAATCAATACCGGTGCATCCAGATTAGCTGGCAATCGCGGAATAACCGTCTGAAGCGCCTTCGGACCACCTGTAGAACTGGCAATCGCTACAATCTTACTTCCCGGTACTTTAAGGGGAGTCTTTTGAATCATGTCAACCAAACGGGAAGTAATCTTTCTGTCTGCCTGCTCTTTCTCCTTATCCTTGAATTCCGGCAGTTTACTGTTTGCAACTACCTCCAGGATACGAAGAAGTTCATTCTTAAAAGCATCCACCCTGCAATCAAGTGCATTTTCCGGTTTATGTATGAAATCCAAGGCTCCTAATTCCAAAGCATCCAGAGTGGTCTTTGCTCCCTCTCTGGTATCGGTACTTGCCATCATTACGCGGGCTGAAATTTTATATTTCTGCAGTTCCTTCAACAACTGAAGACCATTCATCTTAGGCATATTCACATCTAAGACTACTGCATCATATTGATTTCTGCTGAGTAAATCAAAGGCTTCCAAACCATTGGTTGCTCTGGCAACTACACGGAACCTCTCATCACTGTCAATTATATCACACAACACCCTTCTCATAAGTGCAGAATCATCAACAACAAGGATTTTTTTCATTTTTTCGCCTCTTTCTTATGTATATTCTGAAAATTCACCAACAAAATGCCTAAAAGAATCTCATTAAACACTTTAGTCCACTTTACGGCTCTTACGCTCTTCCTCAAAAATATATTTTATAATATCTTCTCGCACCCGATTATCTATGTTGCGGAACTGTACACGGTGTTCGCACAATTCAGGCCTGTTGTCAAGCCGCCTTGCGCCCAATACCTCTCCTGCAACCTCTATACATTTAAGCTTATCTGATAACTTAAGCTGAAATGTACAGTATATCAGGCTACCTACTTCAAATGCATAAGGAGACATAAAACGGAGTCCTCCGCCACTGATATCCACCACCACGCCGGGTACCATGGTCATACCTTCCGAAAACTGCATTTTTTTATTTTCATTTACTGCATTATTTTCCTCTTCATTCAGGTTGCGGACTGCCATCTCCAAAGCACAACTGTAACGATAATATTCTCTACGCTGGTGTTTCCTCAAATTTGTTTCAAACTCCATGCGCAGCAAAACCAGCTTATTGTCACGATATCTGTCAATTACACGTGCTATACATTGATATAGACCGGTCTTATTATAAAAAACCAATTCATATCTGCCGTTTAACGGAAAAATAACCGGTTTATTCTGCTCCATCGGCATTAATATCTCAACGGTGTCGTTAGATAAAATTTCTTGCAGACTGCTGATATAATATTTATTTTTTTCACCTTTAATTTTCTGTTCCAGGGATTGAATCTCTACTTTATCACCCTCGGTAAGAAAATTGGATAACATCTGTCCTTTCATATAGGACCCCCATTCTTCATATTCTATTATATGCCTATCTGCCGTTTATCATATGTGAAAAGAATGCTGCCATGCCACGTTTGGGTTGCTTCTCGGTTTCATCTTTACCCAGCAACTTGGCAGCAATCAATTCGTATGCCAAGCTGGATTTTGCATCAGGATTCTGCATAGAAACCGGAACCTGTTGCATAACAGCTTTGGTAAGTTGCACATCCTGGGGTACGCTTCCGAGATAGGTCATCGGAAGTTTCAGATAACGTGATACAACCGAATTCAGCTTATTAAATAAAATCCGGCCACTTTCTTCTTTTTCTACCCTGTTGGCAATCATCTTTACCTTGGTAGATGCCTCATTAAATCTGGGATGTCTGTACAATGCCTTCAGCAGGGAATAGGAATCCGTGATAGAAGTTGGTTCCGGAGTAGTCACCAGTAGAATTTCTCCGCTTGCCACCAAAAATTCCAACACTGCATCTGCAATTCCTGCACCGGTATCCACTATAATAATATCTGCCAACGCATCTAATTCTGCCAGATTCTGTATGATATAAGCCAGATAATCCCTACCCAGATTTGCCATACCGGCAATACCGGAACCTCCGGAAATAAATCCCACTTCCATAGGCCCCCAGGTAATGATTTCTTTAATATTTTTTCCTTGATAAATTAAATCACAGAGATTATACTTTGGTACTGCCCCAAACATAATCTCAATATTTGCAAGTCCAAAATCTGCATCCAATATAATAACTCTCTTACCCATTTTCTTAAATTGGATAGCAAGATTAATCGCTGTATTTGATTTACCCACGCCGCCTTTTCCGCTGGTAACCGTAATCACCCGGGCCAAAGGACGGTTTTGATTATTTGCCTTTATAATTCTCAGCTTCTGTGCCTGATCCATTCTGTTCTTGCCTCTCTCTATACACGGGTTACTTACCGCCCAAAAGCATTTTCACAGTCTTTTGTGCATCAAATTGTTCAATATCATCCGGAACATTCTGCCCATTGGTTACAAAAGCAATGGGGGCATCACTATAGAGCTTGATATTCAATAAATTACCCAAAGTACCGGTTTCATCCAGTTTGGTAAAAATCAGCTGATACTCCGTTAATTCACTATATTTCTTTACGATATTCAATAAATCCCGATATTTGGTAGTTGCACTTAATACTAAAAAGGCCTGATAAGCTCCGATTTCTTTTACGGCATCCAACAATTCCCGGGTATTATCCATTTGCTCACCATTTTGATGGGAATGACCTGTGGTATCCACAAAAATATAATCAAAGTCCTTGAAATCTGCAATTGCATTCTTCAATTCCTCTCCGGAATAAATAATACGAAAGGGTACCTCCATAATATTTGCATAAGTACGAAGCTGCTCAGCTGCTGCAATACGATAGGTATCCGCAGTCAGAAGCGCCACTCTTTTCTTTTTTTCTATGGAATAACTGCTTGCAACCTTGGCAATCGTAGTCGTCTTACCGACACCTGTAGGGCCGACAAAGAACACTACCGACGGCCCCTGGCCCGAAGCTGTAATGCCCTCTGCTTTTCCGAATTTTAAAATCATTTTCTGATATACATTGGCCAAAATAGCATCAATAGGTAAATTCGGATTTTTGGTCTTTTCTACATCCTCCAGGATGGCGTTTGCATATTTTTCATCCACTTCATTTTCCAGCATGGTATTGTAAATCAGGCGAATAAACTTCTGTTGTTCCGAATCAGTCTTTTCCTGTTTCGCACCTTCACTGTCACTATCTGCTTTTTCTACATTATCGTTCTGTTTACGATAATCCTCTGCCATCGTTTTATCTCGTCCTTCTTCCGATGCCGCATTCTCTGTCCCATGCATCTGTGTCTGCAAAAACGTCTGTAAACTATCCAGCTTTTTCTCGATATTTTGGGAGCTTTCCAATACCGGCTTTATCACGGAACTGTGTTCTGCCGCATCTTTCGCCTGGCCTCGTAATGTGTCTGCATCCGCAACTGCTGCAGACACCGGTCTTTGCATTTCTTTTTCCGATTCCAGCGCAACTGTCACCTCAACAAATTTACTTTGCCAAAGTACACGAATTCCCTTGGGTTTTACACTTTTTACATTCATAATAACGATGCCTTCGCCCAGTTCCTTCTTCGCCGCCTCGATAGCTTCTTCTTCTGTTTTGCCTTGAAACTTCTTAATAATCATTAAGCTGTCACCATCCCTACTGACTGTAATTCTACATTGGACTCAATTTCATTATAGGATACTACAACCAGATCCTTATAATAATCTTCCATCATTCTCTTAAAATACATTCTCACAATGGGAGATGTGATGATAATCGGCATCTTACCCATACTCTCAAGCTTTTGCACTTCTCGCCCTAAAGCATCCACAATCAGACGTGCTCTGGCCGGATCCATGTTGATAAACGCACCTGTTTCCGTTTGTTTCACACCTGCCATAATTTCCTGCTCAATCTTCGGATCCAGTGTAACTACACTGGTTGTCTCATGGCTGGGAAAGTATTTTGTAGAAATTGCACGTTTCAGACTCTGACGTACATATTCTGTAAGTATATCCGTATCCCTTGTGGTAGACGCATAATCCGCCAATGTCTCCATAATGGTCAATAAATCTCTGATAGAAATTCCTTCTTTTAAAAGATTTTGCAATACCTTCTGAATCTCACCCAGACCAAGCAGCTTCGGAACCAGTTCTTCTACAAGAGAAGGGTTTGTTTCTTTCATATTGTTGATAAGATTCTGGACATCCTGTCTGGTCAGCATCTCTGATATGTAGGTTCGGATAATTTCAGTCAAATGGGTTGCAATAATGGAAGGAGGGTCTACAACTGTATAACCCAGACTTTCTGCACGCTCACGCTGTCCTTCCGTAATCCATGTAGCCGGCAGATGGAAGGAAGGCTCAAATGTGGGAATACCTGTAATTTCTTCTTCCACGTAACCCGGATTCATAGCCATATAATGGTCGAACAAAATCTCTCCCTCTGAAACCTGTATACCCTTGATTTTAATAATATACTGGTTCGGATTCAGCTGAATATTATCCCTTAAACGAATAATAGGAACCACTGTACCAAGTTCAAGGGCAATCTGTCTTCTGATCATTACCACTCTGTCAAGCAAATCCCCCCCCTGATTTACATCAGCTAAGGGAATAATACCATATCCGAATTCCAACTCGATGGGATCCACCTGCAACAGACTGTTTACATTCTCAGGCTGCCTGATTTCTTCTGCTGCAGCTTCTTCACTGTCTACTTCGCTGACTATATTGGCAGTCTCAATGGTACCTGCAATAGATCTGCCTACGATAATGAATACAACACCCAAGCCTACAAACAGTATGGTATTTAACTCTGTAAGAAAACCTAAAACAGACAGCATAGCTCCTACCAGATACAAAACCTTAGGAACCCCAAACAACTGACTTACCAATGTGGAACCAAAGTCTGCGTCCTTACTCCCTTTAGTAACCAGGATACCTGTTGCCAATGAAATCAAAAGGGACGGTATCTGGCTAACCAAACCATCACCAATTGTCAAGATAGCATATTTATCCAGCGCTGACATCATATCCATGCCCTGTCTGGTTACACCCATGATAATACCGCCCACAATATTGATAACGGTGATAATCAGACCTGCGGTCGCATCTCCCTTTACATATTTAACAGCACCATCCATGGAGCCAAAGAAAGTGGACTCTTCCTGTATTTTTTCTCGCCTTCTCTTTGCTTCTGCATCGGTAATTGCACCTGTATTTAAGTCTGCATCAATGGCCATCTGCTTTCCGGGCATCGCATCCAGAGTAAAACGTGCCGTTACTTCGGATACACGTTCTGAACCTTTATTAATAACCATAAACTGTACCAATATCAGAATCAGAAATACAATGATACCGATAACAAGATCACCGCCACCAACAAATTCACCAAAAGTAGCTACAACATTACCTGCATCTCCGTTACGCAAAATCAGCTTGGTGGAGGAAACATTTAATGCAATACGAAATATAGTCGTGAACAGCAGCATCGTAGGAAAAAATGACATATCCAATACTTCTTTGCTGAACATTGTACCAAACACAATCGCCAGAGCAAGTGAAATATTAATTGCCAGCAATACATCTAACAGCCCGGAAGGTATCGTTACAATCAACATCAAAACAGCGGTCATCAGATATAATGCCACGCCCAAATCCGCTTTCTTCAGTTTCATGTACTCACTTCCTTCCTGTTTCTTAATTTCTTATGTAATCTATAAATCTACACTTTGCCCTGCACATGGTATACAAAGGCCAGAACCTCAGCCACTGCCTGATATAACTCCGGTGGCACTGCCTGACCAATTTCCACATTTGCATAAAGCATACGGGCAAGAGGTTTGTTTTCTACAATTTCAATTTTATTTTCTTTTGCAACTTCTTTTATTTTGACTGCAAGATAATCCGCACCCTTTGCCAGAACAAGCGGAGCATCTGCTACCTCAGGATCATATTTAACCGCTACTGCATAATGGGTAGGGTTTGTGATAACCACATCAGCCTGAGGAAGATTCTGCATCATTCGACGCTGGGATGCCTCACGCATTTTTGCACGGATTTTACCTTTTATCTGAGGATCACCTTCCTGCTGCTTATATTCTTCCTTAACCTCCTGCTTGGTCATCATCATGTCTTTATGGAATTTACGTCTCTGATATATCAGATCTGCAAATGCAACAATCATAAAAACTGCAGAAATCTGTATTCCCAAATCGGTAATTACATCTGCCATCAGCTGTAAACCTTCCATTAAGGACAACTCGTACATATTCTCTAAATAGTATAGCTTATCCTTCAGGTTGCTGTAACATATATATACGATTACCAGAAGCTTTGCCACTGATTTCACCAGCTCCACCAGGGAGTTGACAGAAATAATTCGTTTAAATCCGGAAACCGGATTGAGCCTGTTAAACTTTGGTTTCAATAACTTAGCTGTAGGCTGCCATTTTACCTGCACCACATCACATATAAATGCAATCAGCATACCTATAAGCAACATGGGCGCCATTATAATCAGGCACTGCAACACCATATTTTGAAAAATAATTCTGGTGTCATTTACCGGCATATATCCATGCCAGAAAGTAACCACTTCCGGGATTCTGTTATAAATATCCGCAAAAGATTCCAGGAATTGCGTCCCCATCTGTCCTATCCAGAATTTTAATATAAGAAAAAAAGCAATCAGCCCTACACCCGTAGCTATTTCCTTACTTTTGGCAACCTGACCTTCTTTTCTGGCATCAGACAGCTTTTTGGCTGTAGGTTCCTCTGTCTTTTCACCACCCGGCCCGTCAGCAAAGAGCTGAAGATTATATTTTAAGGTCATCGCATACCCTCCACATAGGCAACTACCATCTGCTTCATCTCCTGAAACACATAATCAGCAGCATTTCCTAACATACCGACAGTTAAAAACAATACCGCAAGACCGGCAATGATCTTTAACTGAATACCTACTGCAAACATATTCAGCTGAGGGGTAAGTCTGGCAATGATACCAAGTACTGCATCCATCAAAAGTACTACCGCAAAAATCGGTAGCACAATACGAAAACCGATAATGACATACTCGCCCAAAAACTGCAATGTACTTTCCATCAGATGGTCTGTATGAAATACGGCGCCTCCCACCGGGATCAATGCAAAGGTATCCACTATGGCGCCAAACAAATATCGATACATTCCCGATGCAATCAGCATCATCATAAACATATACTGATAAAAAGCACCGGTAATACTTGTCTGCTGCTGGGTAGTGGGATCAAACATGGTAGCCATTGCAAGTCCGGTCATCATATCTGCAATGGAACCCGCAAAGCTGATGATATATGTACAGATATTAGCTGCAAAACCGATTAGCAAGCCTGCAACCGCTTCACGTATTACAATTAAAGCATATCCCATCACAGTATCGTATTCTAAAGCCTGTACCGGAGTCAGCACCTCATATACCAATATAGCAGTAAAGAAACTGATACCGATTCGAATCCTTGCCGGTGTGTTGCTCATACTGAAAAAGGGAGCCACAAATATAAAACAGGATATTCGTGTGAAAATGAGCAAAAAGAATTCCAAATCATATAACGAAAAAGAAAAATTAATCATTTCATCCTTACCTACCGATGAATATACAGACTAAAACTACCCCATAAAACATCCACGTATTCCACCAACTGAGTCATCATCCAGTCTCCCAAAAGCATCAATGCCAAAAAGATGCCTATCAGCTTAGGAACAAAGGTCAGTGTCTGCTCCTGTATGGAGGTAATGGTCTGAAAAATACTTACTATCAAACCGATTGCCAAAGATACCAGTAATACGGGCAGGGATATTTTAATAATTAAAAATAACGCTTCCCGCCCTATATCCATAACTACATCTACGGTCATTCCCTGCACCTCCTATCTCATCGTCAGTAAAAAGTTCTAACCAGATTACCAATTACCAGATTCCAGCCATCTGCAAGTACAAATAGTAATATCTTGAAAGGCATGGAAATTGTGGTGGGCGGCAGCATCATCATACCCATACTCATCAGAGTAGACGCTACTACCATATCAATAATCAAAAAAGGAATATAAATCAGGAACCCAATCCAAAAAGCGGTTCTTAATTCACTTACCATAAAACTGGGAAGCAATACAGAATTCGGAATCTGGTCAAGACTTTCTCCATCCCATTCCAAATCTGCAATTTCCATAAACATTTCTACATCTTTTACCTGGGTCTGGGGATACATAAACTCCCGCAAAGGCTCCATACCAAGTTTTAACGCTTCTTCCTGGGTGATTTCACCATTTTCAAATGGTATCATTGCCTGCTCATACACCTGTGTAATCGTAGGCTGCATAATAAAAAAGGTTAATATCAAAGCCAGGCCGATTAATACCTGATTAGGCGGTGCAGTCTGTGTATTAAGTGCAGATCTGGTAAAATGAAGCACAATCAATATTCGGGTAAAAGACGTCATCATAATGATGATGGTGGGTGCAAGGGCTATCAGAGTCAATGTAATCAAAATCCTGAGTGCTCCGTTCACTTCACCATTGCCATCGTTATATGTAATTGTCACATAGTTTGCTGTATTCGTGCCCTTCAGTTCTTCTGGTGTTTCGGCAGTCCCCGGCGGATTAATAATGGTGGAAATCTCTGTTTCGCCGGTCAAATGATTCTCTGTTGCCTTTACCGTAACCGAATCATGAATACACAATATGCCCACCGTAACCAGTAGGCATATTATCGTCAATATTTTCTTTCCAATTCGCAATCTCTTATTCATCTATTCATTCCTTAGGTTCATTAACGTGCTCATCGGCTTCGGTCTGTTTCTGCCTGTTTGTAAACCTGGTGAGAATGGATTTAAAATCCGGACCGGTATAACCCGGCAGTGTCCCTTCTTTTAAATCTTCCTTTGAAATCTCACAGAGCACCGTAACTGTGTCCTTACAGACTGCAATTGCAATATATTTCTCACCAATTCTGACAATCTGCAAATATTTGTTTGCTGTCAGCTGTGAGCTCTCGATAATCTCTATATTGCCATTTGCCCGTATGCCTTTTTGATAGTTTGCAAGCCACTTAGCAGAAAAAAGTGCTGCAGCAAGTACTACAATAAATACAATCAGGCTGGCAATCAATTGGAGATATCCATCAATCCCGGTCAATAAAACAGTCATTAACCAACAACCTTCTTTACAGCTTCAATAACACGCTCTGCCTGGAAAGGCTTAACAATGAAGTCCTTTGCACCGGCCTGAATGGACTCAATAACCATTGCCTGCTGACCCATTGCGGAACACATGATTACCATAGCACTTCCGTCAACCTTCTTGATTTCTTTCAGTGCCTGAATACCATCCATCTCGGGCATTGTGATATCCATTAATACCAAATCAGGATTAACTTCCTTATATTTCTCAACGGCCTTCAATCCGTTTTCTGCCTCGCCGGCAACATTATAGCCATTCTTGGTCAGAATATCCTTAATCATCATTCTCATAAATGCTGCATCATCACAAATCAAAATATTTTTTGCCATATCTTAATCCTCCTATTTAAGTATCTCCGTTACACGAATACCGTAATTTTCTTCAATTACCACAACTTCGCCCTTAGCTACAAACTTACCGTTTACCAGTACATCTATAGGTTCACCTGCTATACGTTCAAGTTCAATGATTGTACCAGGTGCAAAGTTCAATATTTCCGAAATGGATTTTGTTGTTCTGCCAAGCTCTACGGTAACCTCAAGGGGCACATCCATAATCAAATTGATATTTTCCTGCCCTGTAAGTGCACTTAAGTCGGCAACAAAATTTTGGAACTGTGCCTGTTGGACATTGACATTCTGCTGGGCCATGCCAGAGTTCATACCGAATCCCTGCATCGGTGGTACACCATACCCCTGCATCGGTGGCATACCCATTCCAAATCCCGGCATCATACCCATGGGATTCATACCACCGTTCATGTTCATATCCATGCCCTGTGCGAATCCTCCCATCTGAGGAGCCTGCGCAGAAACATCCGGCGGCGGTACCTGAGGCTGGGCTTCCGCTTCCTGAGCAGCAACCTGCTCCACGTCCATTCCCATCTGGGTGCTAATGAAAGTCTCTACCAGCTTACGTGCAAATTCAATGGGATACAACTGCATGATTGTACTGTCTACCAATTCATCAATCTGCATGCGGAATGCTATTTTTACAAAAGTACCACCCAGGAAAGGTGCTACCTCCGCACCGCTTTGGAACTTTGACAAATCAAGCAACGAAGAATCCGGCGGGCTGATATCGATTACCGTTTTTAACATGGTCGACAGGGATGTTGCTGCGGCACCCATCATCTGGTTCATCGCCTCGGATATTGCACTTAAATGCAGTTCTCCAAGTTCACCTTCTGTATTGCTGCCGTCTCCTCCCATCATAAGGTCTGTAATGACCTTTACATCCTGTTCCTTCAATACCAGAATATTGGAACCGTCCAAACCTTTCGTATATCTGATTTGAATAAATACACAAGGTCTCTCGTAGGCCTCCAATAAATTATCCCATGTAGCCAATGTAACTACCGGAGTCGTAATATTTACTTTTTTGTTTACAAGTGAATAAAGTGTTGTTGCCGATGAACCCATGCTGATATTGGCAACTTCACCGATTGCATCCTTCTCCACATCGGATAATAATTCATCACCGCCTGAGGTCACTCCTGCGCCCGACAAATAATCTCCCTGCATCGGTTCGATCTCAGATAAATCCGGCATATCCGACACATCCGGCATGTCTAAGCCCCCGTCTCCGGACAAATCCATGCCGTTTAGCAGGGCATTTATTTCTTCTTGAGAAAGCATACCATCCATAGCTTATTCCTCCTCTCTGATTACTGAAGTAATCCGGACTGCATAAGAATCATCATTTGCACCGGGTAACGCAGTAAATTTTTTAATATTTCCTACATATACACTCATATCTCCATCTACTCTGGCATTTAACCGGATGCAATCTCCTACCTGAAGTGTAACAAAATCGCTGACGGTTATATGCGTTTTTCCCAATACAGCCTTTATCGGCACATCCACTTTACGGATCAATGACTCTATGTAGTCTTCATAATTCTCGTCATGATTCTCCTGCATTGTAGAGAACCAGTACTTCGTATTTAACTTGTCCATTACTTCTTCCAGTGTAGCAAACGGAAGACATATATTTACAAGTCCTTCAACTTCTCCTACCCGTATATTTAGCGTAACAATTGCAATCATATCATTGGGTGCAATTATCTGTGCAAACTGAGGATTTGTTTCCAAGCGGGTCAGTAACGGCGAACTATCCACTACATTCTTCCAAGGATCACGAAGCAACTGCGTTAACATAGCCAGTACCTTCTCCATAATGGTAAGTTCTATCTCCGAAAACTCCCTTGTCTTATCCAGGGGTGCACCGCTTCCTCCCAGCATACGATCCAGCATGGCATAGGCAAGATTCGTTGCCACGTCAATGATAATCGATCCGTTCAAAGGCATGAAATTGACAATTCCTAATATAACAGGATTGGATAATGCATTTGAAAATTCACTAAAAGCTACCGTTTCCGAACTCATAACGGATACCTGTACATTTCTTCTCAAGTGAACCGACAAGTTTGTAGACACCAGTCTGCTATAGTGCTCAAAAATAATCTCAAGGGTTCTTAAATGCTCTTTTGAGAACTTTGTAGGGCGGTTAAAGTCATAATTTTTAACTTGTTTCTCATTATTTTGATTAATTTGCTCAACGTCTAACTCACCGGAAGATAATTGAGACAACAGATTATCTATTTCGCTTTGCGAAAGAACTTCGCCCACAAAAGCTCACCTCCTGTAACCAAACTCTTTCCGTCAATTCATCAGCCGTATTTAATATTGCTGATGGCAATCTTATATATAAAGTCAGACTGGAAGAGGTCTTGTATTTCCTGCAAAATCTCTTCTTTTATTGACTCAAAATCGTTTGAACACTCTTCTACGGTATATTTACCTACCACAGAAGTAATCACATCCTTAATCAGGCTCTCGCGCTCACCGATGGTTGCGCTGTAATCTTTGTAGTCCTCATGCTTTGTATTCATCGCCAGAGATACATCAAACATGATATATGCCTGACCATTCCCGTTTCCGTTAAGAGGAATAGTCATGGAACCGGTCAAATCATGTTGCTGGGTATCTGCCAATGAAACCGCTTCCTTATCCTCTTCACCCGGCACCATCAGCTCCAGATTCATAACTGTTGCGATATTATTTACCAGCGCCGCTGTTTTTTTATTCGTACTGCTCACACTGAACAGCATAATACCGGTCAAAGCAATATTGACTACCAATAATGCCAAAATCAGTACACTTAAAATGTTCTTTTTCATCCGTATACCTTTCCCACACGACCGAATCCTTTCGGTCTTCGTGTATCTATGCAGGACTCAATATCCTAATCTCAACCCTTCTGTTTCTGGTTCTGCCTTCTTCGGTAGAGTTGTCCGCAATAGGAAGTCTCTCACCCATACCGGAATGTTTGAACCTTACAGGGTCTATATTACAATTCTCAATCAAATAATAAAATACCGACAGGGCACGTGCACTGCTGAGTTCTTCATTATTTGCATAATTAGAACTGCTGATGGGTACATTGTCCGTATGACCCGCTATCTCGATTTCTCCCTGTGCATATCGGTCCAGAATGATCGAAACTTTGCCCAGCACCTGCAGAGACTGTTCCTTTAACTGTGCACTACCGGAATCAAAAAGCAAAGCGCCTTTCATGGTCAACTGCACATACTGCGCAGTAAAACTCACTTCTATCTGGTCACTCATATTACTCTCTGCCACAGCTTCTTCTATCAACTCCGCCAGATTTTCATTTTCCTGCAACTGGACTTCTTCCATAAGTTCTTCGTACTGTTCAAGTTGCTCCTGCATAGTCCCTTGGAACTGCTCTGTCTTGTCTTCATTAACCTCACCATCATCCAGCTTGCCGGTACTGTTAATGTATTTATCCAGTTCATTCAACTGGCTCACACCGTTACTGATGAGGATACCTTCACCAATTGCAGTAGCTCCCGAATCAAAAATACTGAATGTATTATTCATTGCAGCAACCAATGCATTGTATTTCACCTCATCCACAGTAGACATGGAAAATAAAAGAACGAAGAAACAAAGCAACAGATTCATCAGGTCACTGAACGTAGACATCCAGGCCGGCGATCCGGGCGGCGGCGTCTCTTCCTTTCTTTTTGCCATCCCTACATTTCACCTCCTGCATCATCATCCGTAGCACCTGTTCTGTCTTTGGGTGCCAGGAATGATTTCAGTTTTTCCTCAATAACTCGTGGATTCTCTCCTGCCTGTATAGACAAAAGTCCTTCTATCATAACCTCTTTTTGGGTCATCTCCAAACTATTATCATATTTCAACTTGTTGGAAACAGGAATACATATCCAGTTAGCCAACAACGAACCATACAATGTGGTAATTAACGCAACTGCCATCGCAGGACCGATTGCGTTTGGATCTGCCATGTTATTTAACATATCTACCAGACCAACCAACGTACCAATCATACCCCACGCAGGACCCATGGAACCCAGAGTATCCCAGAATCCGATAAGCTTTTTATGTCTGGCCTCAATACTTACCAGCTCAGTTTCCATAATTGCACGCACTAAATCGGGGTCTGTTCCGTCCACAATCAGCAAAATCCCCTTTTTCAGGAAAGGTTCATCCAGTTCAGCCACCGCTTCTTCCAACGATAAAAGCCCCTCTTTACGTGCCATATTAGATAAATTAATAATCTTGGAAATCATTTCCTTGGTATCAACAACCGCCCCCTTAAAGATCAATGTAATGCTCTTTAAACCGGCTATGTAATCGGGAAGTGAAAAACTTGTTAATGTACAGGCAAAAGCTCCACCGAAGGTTATAATCGCTGAAGCAGTATCCCAATAGTTACCCGCACCTGCAAGTCCTGCCGACGATATGATTCCAAACACAAACATGGCAAAGCCAAGAACAATTCCGAGTAAAGATGCTATATCCACAAAAATCACCTAACATTCTGCAATTTTTAGAATTATTCTGCAAAAATATCCTTTCTATACAATTTTACTAAATTTTTAACCTCTTGTCTACTTTCTTTTACAATAATTTTTCTACCT
>JAZODQ010000029.1:0-11189 GCA_045597105.1 Acetatifactor sp. | reverse complement strand
CAAATATAAGGAGTGAAAATACAATGAAAATCGTTGTTTGTATTAAACAGGTTCCCGATACCAAGGGCGGCGTTAAGTTCAATCCCGATGGTACTCTGGATAGAGGTGCCATGCTTACCATTATGAACCCTGATGACAAGGCTGGTTTGGAAGCAGCACTTAGATTAAAAGATCAGTACGGTGCAGAAGTTACCGTTATTACCATGGGTCTTCCTAAGGCAGAAGATGTTCTGCGTGAGGCTATGGCTATGGGCGCAGACAAGGGTATCCTTGTTACCGACAGAGTATTAGGTGGTGCTGATACTTGGGCTACTTCCCAGACTCTGGCAGGTGCTATCCGTAACTTAGAGTATGATTTAATCATTACCGGTCGTCAGGCTATCGACGGTGATACCGCTCAGGTAGGTCCTCAGATTTCCGAGCATTTGGATATTCCCGTAATCTCCTATGCACAGGATATCAAGATTGACGGCAACAACGTAATCGTTCAGCGTCAGTATGATGACAGATACCATGTAATCAAGGCTCAGATGCCTTGTCTGGTTACTGCACTGGCAGAATTAAACGAGCCCCGTTATATGACTCCCGGCGGAATCTTCGATGCATGTGATGCAGAGATTACTGTATGGGGCAGAGCAAACTTAGTAGATGTTGAAGACAGCAATTTAGGTCTGAAGGGTTCACCTACCCAGATCGCTAAGGCATCCGATAAGGTTAGAAAGGGTGCAGGCGAGGTAGTTAACCTTGATGCAGCAGAGTCTGTTGATTACATCATCGGTAAGTTAAAAGAGAAGCACGTAATTTAATATAACGGAGGTAAATGAAATGGAAGCAAAGAATTGCTTAGAAGAATACAAGGGCGTTTATGTCTTCGCTCAGCAAGTAGATAATTGCATTAACAGCATTGCTTTCGAGTTAATCGGTAAAGGTAAGGATCTGGCTAAGGATCTGGGTACCGAAGTAACTGCTGTATTAGTTGGTAGCGATGTTAAGGGTCTGGCTGATGAGCTGGCTGCTTACGGCGCTGATAAGGTTATCGTTGTAGACGATCCTGAATTAAAAGAGTACAGAACTGAGCCTTATGCTCACGCTCTGTCTGAAGTTATCAAGGAATTCAAGCCTGATATCTTCCTGGTAGGTGCTACCGCAATCGGTCGTGATTTAGGTCCTCGTGTATCTGCAAGAGTACACACCGGTCTGACCGCTGACTGTACTGTACTGGAGATCGGTGATTTCCCTATCAATCCTATCCCCGGTAAAGAGCAGAAGCACAATCAGTTATTAATGACTCGTCCTGCATTTGGTGGTAACACCATCGCAACCATCGCTTGTCCCGATTTCCGTCCTCAGATGGCTACTGTACGTCCCGGCGTTATGCAGAAGTTACCTAAGGTAGACGGTGCAAAGGCAAACGTAATCGAGTTCAATCCCGGCTTTACCCCTGATCACAAGTATGTTGAGATCATGGAAGTAGTTAAGGCTGTAAGCGATACTGTAGATATCATGGATGCAAAGATTCTGGTATCCGGTGGTCGTGGTGTCGGTTCTGCAGAGAACTTCAAGTTATTAGAGGACTTAGCTGAGGTTATCGGCGGTACCGTTAGCTGCTCTCGTGCAGTTGTAGATGCAGGTTGGAAGTCCAAAGATTTACAGGTAGGTCAGACCGGTAAGACCGTTCGTCCTAATGTATACTTTGCAATCGGTATTTCCGGTGCTATCCAGCACATCGCAGGTATGGAAGAAGCAGACATCATCATTGCAATCAACAAGGACGAGACAGCTCCTATCTTTGATGTAGCTGATTACGGTATTGTTGGCGACCTGAACAAGATTCTTCCCGCATTAACAGAGAAGTTAAAAGCAGAAGTTGCTGCAAAATAAGATAGCTGACTTTTTGGAAAGCTTATAAAAGAAAAGTAAAACCCCGTACTCATTGATGTATATCAATAGGTACGGGGTTTATAGTTATATCAGTATTCAGATAGGGTGAAGCGATTTTTTCTCAGCTCTGCTTATCTGGTGAAAAGCTGACACCAATAGTCAGTACCTCTAGCATTTTCATAGTAGCCAACACCGATGGTGGTAAAGTTAGGATTCATGATATTGGCACGATGTCCGGAACTGTTCATCCAGGCTTTCATTACTTCTTCCGGAGAATGCTGCCCCCAGGCAATATTTTCGCCGGCGCTTCTGTAGGAAACCTTCTGCTCCTTCAGTGCTGTAGCAAAGGATGTACCGTTGGGACGTGTATGTGAGAAACGCTGTTCACATTCCTTAGCGCGTACCATGGCAGCTGCCTGTACCTTGGTATTAATGGTTAGTGGAGAAAGACCTGCTTTGGCACGCTCTGCATTTACCAGGTCAACAAGCTGCTTGATGAAAGCATGCTCATCAGAGGGTGCTTCTTCAGGAGTATTGTCCTCGGTAGAACCGTTTCCCGGGGGTGTGTCCGGCGTACCGGTCCCGGGAAGGTTTACGTCAGGTGTCTCTGTTTCGGGAGTACTATTTTCGGGTGCATCAACTCCCGGTGTATTATTCCCCGGAGTATCCGTCTCAGGTAAGTTATTTTCAGGAGCATTTCCACCGGGGCGCTGACAGTCCGGTAAGGTAATGTTAGGGAAGCAACCCATCAATTTGTCCAGCACAGATTGGGGATTACAACCTGAATTATAAGTAAAAACAATGGTTTTACTATTTGAAAACAACTGACTTTGACTCAGACCTTTAGGTGCCGCCTGAGCAGTCAGTACCTGCCCGCCAAAACAGGTCAGGGTTAGCGCAGTTACTGTTAAGAATACTATTTTTTTCATACAAATCTCCTTTCCATGTACTATGTATCAATTTAGCAAATAAAACATTACGGAATTAATACACAAATATTACAAATATATTACAAGATAATCATAATACATTTTTCATGATTTGTAACATGCAATATATGGAAAGACATGGGTGGCTGTGCTATACTGAAAATAAGTGGAAGTGAAGGGGAAATTTGGAGAGGTATTATCAATGGCAGTGCAGAACACAGAAGGTGGAAGAATTATATCAGAAACAGAACGCCTTATAATTAGAGAAATGAGACAGTCTGATTTAGATGCGTTGTGTAGAATAATGTGTGATGAGGACGTGATGCGTGCAGCTTATGAAAGCGCATTCAGCGTGGAAGAAGTACAAAGTTGGCTTAATAGACATCTTAAAAGATACGAAGAGTATGGTTTTGGTCTTTGGGCGGTTGTGTTAAAAGAAACAAATGAAATGATCGGCCAATGTGGCTTAACTTGGCAAACTTGGCAAGACAAAGAAATTCTGGAAATAGGGTATTTGTTTCAAAAGGCCTACTGGCACAAAGGATATGCCACAGAAGCAGCAATTGCTTGTAAAGAATATGCTTTCACGGTTCTTAATGCAAGTAGTGTATATTCTACCATTAGGGACACACATAGAGCTTCTCAAAATGTTGCTGTTCGAAATGGTATGAAAATAATGGATAAGTTTACAAAGAATTTTAGGTATGTAGATATGAATTTTTTGCTGTATGGTGTAGATAGAACAAATTAAACGGATGTCCCATATGTGCAAGAACTATCATTCAAGCAGGAATTAATAAGGTATACTTGCGTGTAGGTGAAGGGGTAGGAAATTATATAGTCGTGCAGGCAAAAGAATTAGAATGGGTACAGTCTGTAGAAGGATAGCTTGTGGTGAGCAAGACAGAAATAACTAAGGAGACTGGAATGGTTAATTTGGACAATGATATATATAGGCTCTTAAATGAGCAGATAAAAATAAATGAACTCCGCTATTTATCATCCGGCGATGATAGCGATACTTTTTTGTGTAACGAACAATATGTTGTAAAAGTTCCAAAGAGAGATACCGTCAGAAATGCTCAGAAACGGGAGTTTGAATTGTATAGGTTTTTAGAAAAGTGCAACTTATCTTATCAGACGCCTGCGGTTGTGCATCAAAGTGACCAATTTAACATTATGACATATATAAAAGGGGAACATATTACTTATGAGCAGTATCATAAGTTGAGCGAAAAAGAGAAAGATGCTCTCGCATATGACGAAGCAACATTTTTGAAGGAATTACATTCCATAGAGATTGACTGTTTGGCCGACTTGTTTTCAGAAGTGCAGGAGAATAAGAAAGATAAGTTTTTGAAAGAGAAAGAATTGCTTATCAGCATTCTTAAAAAGGAACAGTTATTAACTGCTGGTATTTTGGAACATATCGAGTTGATATATGCAAATATATTGAGCAATACCGTTTTGTTTGAATATGCTCCCTGCTTGGTACATAATGATTTCAGTGCCAATAATATGATTTTTAGAAATAACAGACTGTTTGGCGTTATTGACTTTGGTGATTTTGCTGTTAGTGACCCGGATAATGATTTTTTGTGCCTGTTAGATAGTAGTACGGACGACTTTGGGAAAGACTTTGGCAGGAGAGTTTTAAGGTACTATCAGCACAAGGCACCGGAAATAGCAGAAAGAAAAGCTGAATTTAATGATGCATATTGGGCGATAGATCAAATTATTTATGGTTATGAGCGAGGCGACAGAGACATGTTGACGAAAGGTGTTTCTGAATTGCTGCAGACCAACGCAGGGCTGTTTGTATTTTAACGGAGAGTTGTTGTAAAGCAATTTCACGGAAGAGGTGAGAGATTATGTCAGAAGGAAAGCGAATTACATTCCGTCCAATGAACAATGAGGATTTAGTGCTTATGCTGAAATGGCTGACAGATGAGCGTGTTTTAGAGTTTTACGATGGTAGAGATAAGAAGTATACGCAGGAAACGATTTGTGAGCATTATACGAAACAGAGGGCAGATAAACGTTACCGTGTCATCATTGAATATGATGCAGTTCCCATCGGGTACGCACAGATATATAGAGTTCAGGGCCAGCTTTTTGACGAATATCATTATCCCAAGACAGATGAAAAGGTTTTTGCAATGGACCAATTCATCGGTGAGCCGGAATATTGGAATAAGGGAATCGGTACAGAATACTGCAGAGTAGTATGTCAATATCTGCGAACGGAAATGGGGGCCGACAGGGTGATTCTTGACCCACGAAAAAATAATCCGCGGGCAGTACGGGCATACCAGAAGGCAGGATTTCAAATTATTAAGGAGCTCCCCGAACATGAGCTACACGAGGGGAAGAAGGAAGATTGCGTGTTGATGGAAAGGAAACTTAGTATGGCGAATATT
Source organism: Acetatifactor sp. (assembly GCA_045597105.1). GTDB lineage: Bacteria > Bacillota > Clostridia > Lachnospirales > Lachnospiraceae > Acetatifactor. The sequence goes on along the minus strand of JAZODQ010000029.1, from coordinate 5,959 downwards.
TCAATTAATGCACGGAGTAGTATCAGAATTGAGGGAACAAAAGTAATATATTTTGATCCGTTTAAAATTACAGAAGAGAAGCATGATGCGGATATCATATTTGTTACGCATGAGCATTATGATCATTTTTCACCCGAAGACATTAAGAAAGTTTCTAAAGAGAATTCTATCATGGTTGTACCATATAGTATGAAGAAGATTGCGCTTGAAGAATTAGGTGAAGTGATAGCTGATATGAGGTTTGTTGAAGCAGAGAAAATGCAAACAGAACTTATGATAGACAGCGTTTTAATAAAATGGGTTCGGGCATATAATACCGGCAAGCCATTCCATATAAAGGAACAGGGATGGATAGGATATGTTGTAACGCTTGATGACGAAACATATTTTGTGACAGGAGACACGGATGCTAATGAAGACAATGTAAATGTCGAGTGTGATGTACTGTTTGTGCCTTGTGGAGGAAAGTATACTTTTGATGCTGAGGAAGCGGCTGAATTTACATATAAAATCAAACCTCGCAAGGTGATCCCCACACATTATACAGATATAGCTGGAGAGTCTGAAACTGGAGAAATATTCAAAAGTGCAACACAGAAGTTGGTACAGAATATTGAAATTGAAGTAATAATATAAAATTGTTTTTTATTTGGGGAAATAGCTTAGTATATCCCAATTTATCACAAAGAACTAATGGAGAGAAAACATGATATGGCTTAACCCAAGGGACTACAGCAAGCAAAAATATATTGAATTAAGGTTATACGCGCCAAAAAGTGAGAAAATACTGTTGAATTTCAATCCTCTTAAAATGTCTAATGAATCTGATTGGAACCCTAAATGGGAAGAGTGGCACTGCTATGCTACGCCTCTACGAATATATAAGCAGGATTATGAACTTTTGCTAGATTATTTAAATAAAGCATATCCACTCAAAGACGCATTTAAAGGAATAAATGAGGCTGTTTTTGACGTTTGTTTTGATAATTGGATAGGTAAGGATGCGTGGCTGAGGATTATTTCCGGAATAGAACAAGACTTAGAAAATATTTCCGATGCTGAAAAGCCTTTTTTTATATCCTTTCTTGATTGGATAAGGGAAGCTCTTAATTATACGACTATTATTGTCGTTGAGGGAAATTTGTAATGATATTATAAATAATGCTATTTAGTTGAGTGTTCAAGAGGAATTTTATGGAGAACAGAATCATGGAGTATCGTGAAAATAGCTTAACATATCAGGAATATGTTTCGTTAAGAAGTTCTGTTGACTGGAATAATTTTGCGGAAGAACAGGTTTCTAAATCTATAAGTAATAGTTTATATAAAACTGAACTATCAAAATTTTTGGTTACACCGTAGGTAAAGAAACAATAAAATCTACTATTTTGTATTTGGACTGATTATTGGTGGAGGATTGGGATATGCAAGAATTAACAATTAAAAATGTAAAGACATCGGAGTATGAGAGTGTTAATCTGAATCAATTCTATGATCCAAATGGTGAACATAAGCATATTTTTGAATTTCAGAGGAGTAATGTTGTTTCCCCCTATAAAAATGGAGAAGGAAAACTCACTATCAATTTTTATACATTACAACCCGGAAAAAGTAATTATCCATATCACCAACATTTTGGAAGAGAAGAGGTGTTTTACATAATCTCCGGAACGGCTACATTAAAAACGCCAAAAGGTAATATCAAAGTCACAGAAGGTGATGTAATTGTAATACCTCCAAATGAAAACGGAGCACATATGTTGACCAATACTTCAAACGAACCGATTTGCTATCTTGATATAGATACACAGGCTTCGCCAGATGTGATTTTATATCCGGATTCAGGCAACATACGTATTATGGCAGGTGGTATGCAAAAGTCATTCAAAATGGAATCGGAAGTAAACTATTTAGATGGTGAATAGTAGCACCTATATGAATGCCGACAAAATCGTGAGTACGAGGTACGGCAGACGCGGAGAGACCGGATTTTGAAGGTAAAATTGAGAGATAAATCTTGAATTGGTGGAGACGTTTTATGGTTGAAATATGGGATGCATATGATAGGCAGTTTAACAAAATAGAGAATGTCAGATTAGTAAGGGGACAAGTTGTTCCTGATGGCATGTACCATTTGGTGTCTGAAATAATTGTTAAGCATAACGATGGAACTTATCTACTTATGCAAAGAGATTTTGAAAAGCATTTAGGTGGAATGTGGGAGTTAACAGCAGGTGGTTCCGCATTGGCGAATGAAACACCAATAGAATGTGCAGTTAGGGAATTGAGAGAAGAAACGGGCATAGAATCTTATAATTTGCAAGAAATCAGACGAATTATACATGATGGTCATCGTTCTCTATATGTGGAATATTTATGCATTACTGATTGGGATAAAAATGCCGTCATTTTACAAGATGGAGAAACTGTTGACTATAAGTGGGTAGATAAAACCTCACTTTTAGAAATGGGAATAGATATTCTGGCATCATCCAGGGCATTAGAACTTGTAAAAGAATTAAATATATAAATCCAAATTTATAGGGAAAGAAAAATGTGGGTATCAAAAATAACAGAAGAAGATTTAAGCAATGAAATAATAGATAAATTATTATTTGAAGGTCTGGAAGATACAGGGGAAAATATTGATTGTATTATTGTTTTAGGAAGTATAAAGGCAACAAAGTACAGAGTTCCTGTGGCAGTAAATGCTTATAACGCAGGCAGAGCAAATAAAATAATGTTATGTGGCGGCGCATTAAGAGATTTTCCGGATGGAAAAAGTATTGAAGCGGAGCATATGTATAAAAGAGTTTTGAAATTGGGTGTACCTAAGGAAAATATTATTTTGGAGACTACATCACAAAGTACAGTAGAAAATATTCTTTGTGCATTGGTAGAGCTGCAGCGTGCATTTTGGTTGAATAGAGTCAGAAAAGTACTGTTAGTAACAACTACATATCATATGAGACGTAGTTTGTTGATTGCAAGATATTTATTTCCGGTACATATAGATGTAGTTCCTTGTCCGGCGGATGATAATAATACCAATCGTGATAATTGGATGCATACGCCAGAGGGGATTGAAAGAGCAAAGGGAGAGGCCTTGAATATCATTGGATGTGTAAAAAATGGTGTTATTCCGGACTTTGAAATATAATCTGCTGGAGAGAGAACTTTGAGTTTGGTGGTGAAACATGAATAGAAATGATAGCACAAACGAAATTGAACAAGAGTGGCAATGGTGTCTTGTTGGGAATATAGTTGAAGCTCATGAATATGGGGAAGAACATATTATGAAATATGGAAATAAACAATTTCGTCCTAATGCCAAAGTATTTATTAATCTTGTATATGGAGGAATGGGGCATGAAAATATTCTTGTTATTGGTACGCCAAGGTATTCTTCAAAATATATTGAAATTGTTATATCAAGAAAGTATGTACATAATTTTCGTGTGCAAAAGGTTTTCAAGCCTGCAGTGTTGGAAAAAATGAAAAGGTCTGATTGGGATTGGTGGGGTAACACTGAGGAAGCTTATGACATGTTAACGAAATGTCTGGAATGGCTTAATGCTGAAAATTAACAAACTTTGAATTTTACGGTCTTCTTATGTTGATGGGTAAGAACGGTTACTTCTTGACATTATAAAATATATGTTGGGCGGATTGCTATGAATTAGTAAATCCGCTTTTTTTAATTCTAATTGACAAACGATTAAATGTGTGTTTAAATGTATTTGCAACAATTAAATGAGTGTTTAAATGTTTAACAAGGAGGTTTTCTAGTGAATAATAGTAGATTACCACATAACCATGGACAAAACGAAGAAATAATTCTTGAAAATTTGCCAACTGTTGAAGCATGTAAAATGGTTGCAGATATTTTTAAGCAAATTAGCGATGGCACCAGACTCAGGATACTTTGGTTCTTATGTCACTGTGAAGAATGTGTAAGTAATATCTCAGCAGCAATGGAAATGAGCGATCCGGCGGTTTCACATCACCTGAAGGTTTTAAGAAATGCAGGCCTGATAGTGAGTCGCCGTGAAGGAAAAGAAATATACTATAAGCTTGCCGACACCTTGGTTGCAGAGCATATTCATGAAATCTGTGAAGAAATTTTTCAGATTACATGTCCGCTGGAATAGGAGGAGCAAATGATTTTTCAGATAATAGCTATTTTAATTCTACTTGTTTTTTATATGTTTTATTTTGCAAAAATTGTGATCCAAAAGAAGCAATCCATTAAAACAAATCAGATGGGAATCGGCAATAAACCGAAAAAGGTATTGCTTATTGAGCGTATTATGAGTTTTGCTACAGTGTTGACATGCATTATAGGTGTGAGCAGTATTTTTTTAGTAAAGCGTTTTCCTATAACAGAAGTCAGAATTGTTGGAGTTTTGGCAGGTATTCTCGGTGTGCTATTCTTTGCACAGGCAACCATTACAATGAAGACGAGTTGGCGGGTAGGAATTCCGGAAGAGAAAACAGCACTTGTTACGCAAGGAATCTATGGTTGGAGTAGAAATCCCGCATTTGTTGGATTCGATTTATTGTATCTTTCCGTATGTCTTATGTTTTTCAATATTCCGTTGTTACTGGTTTCGCTGTGGGCAGCCGTTATGTTGCATCTCCAAATATTGCAGGAAGAGAATCATATGCATCATGTGTTTGGAGAGGAGTACGACGTATATAAAAAACATACATTAAGATATTTGGGGAAAAGATAAAAGCTTTGATTGGAGGTCTATATGATAGTTATCTTGGTAGAAAGTTTGATTAGTTGTTTTTTATTTACAATGATTGCCGGTAGTATGACATATTTTAATCCGCTGGGTATGATACATGATTATCCGCCTGCCATACAGAAAAGAGTGAAAGAATTAGGGCTGATAACAGACGATAAAAACAGTTATTCAAAAGCCTTTGTAATTAGAAAGATACTTGCAATAATTACCTTTGGAGTGATATTGGCTTTTATAGTATACAAGTTCAATGGAGCAGATAGTTTTATTACGGGTTTTACATATTCATATTTATTATACTGCATAGTTGACTGGTGGGATGCTCTTGTTATGGATTGTTTATGGTTCTGCCATTCTAAAAAAGTTATTATACCGGGAACAGAGGGGATGAAAGAATATAAGGATTATCTATTTCATATTAAGGGCAGCTTAAAAGGCATGCTATTGGGATTACCAATATGTGCGTTAGTAGGAGGAATTGTTGAAGTATTTATGTGAATGGTAAGAGATGGATTATACTCATAGGAGGAGATGGGAATGATGATTTTAGTTATTGAAGCAATTTTGTTATGTATTATGTTTTCGATCATGGTATATATAATGTCACAAGAACCATTAAAAACATTATATAATTACCCGCCGAAAATTCAAGAACGTGTGAAAACTTTAGAAATGTATAAGAACAAAATACCAACAACTCAAAAGAAAGTAGTAGTCAAAGTTGCTTTTTCGATAGTAGTTATTGTTATCATTAGTTTGATTCTCAGATATGTAAATGGGTATACTACTTTTATGGAAGGCTTTGGATATGGATTTCTGCTTTGGACTATTGTAAATATATATGACGCAGTTATTATAGATATCTGCTGGTTTTGCCAAAATCCGAGATTTGTGTTTGAGGGAACAGAGGATATGGTTGCAGATTACCATGACTATTGGTTTCATATCAAAGAAAGTCTCAAAGGTGAAGTGATTGCACTTATTGTTTGTGCGATTGTGGGATTAATAATTCATTTTGAGTTGTAGAGTGAAACTTTCAGGCTTCTGGTGAGTCTGAAAGTACGCAAGAATTTGAAGATGGTGGTGAGAATGCATATGATTTGGTTGAGAATTATATTAGATGGCCTGGTAGTAGCGGCAGTGTTTAATTTAACTGTAGCTTTACTTTGGCTTAGTGTGCCGAATGCTTTTTCTAAAATGTTGCCCAA
>JAZODQ010000028.1:0-19509 GCA_045597105.1 Acetatifactor sp. | reverse complement strand
TGATACAATAATTATGCATTTAATGTACCTCCGAGTGGTTTGTTTGGTAGACTGGCACTTGGAGGTTTTTTATTATTATAAAACAAAAATGCCGGAGCGTACGATTTTTCAATCATACACCCCAACATTTATTTTAGACCCTGTTTTTGAATAAAAAATGTATCAATAATATAAAATTTAGTTAGAGGACATAACCTCTTTCCACAGACTGTTGTACAGTTCGTCGCCTTCTTCACCTAAGTAGTTAAAGGTCTCCAAATTCTCATACTGTGTTAAGTCAGGGAAAGCAATCTCGGAATTGCGAATTTCTTCGTCCTCGATCAACTCTCTGGCAGCATCGTTAGGAGTAGAATAGGTGATATAATCAAAGTTCATAAGTGCAATATCTGCACGGCACATAAAGTCAATGAACTTTTCAGCATTTTCTACATTTTGAGCGTTTTTAGGAATTACCCAACCGTCAATCCATACATTGGTGCCTTCTTCAGGAACTACATATACCAGGTTTTCATTTTCGCGCTGGGTATAAATTGCTTCACCGGAGTAGATAACACCGATAGCTGCCTCATCACCAATCATTTTGTCTCTTACCTGGTCAACTACATAAGCCTGTACAAGGGGTTTCTGGGCAATTAAGTCCTGCTTTGCGATTTCCAGTTCAGACTCATTTAAGGTGTTCATGGAGTAACCGTTTCTTTTCAGTGCTACCATGAATGCATCACGTACGGAATCCTGCATCAGGATATTGTCAGCATATTTTTCGTCCCAGAGAACATCCCAGCTGGTGATAGGTTCATCAACCATGGTCTTATTGTAAAGGATACCAACGGTTCCCCAGCAGTAGGGTACACTGTACTTATTACCGGGATCAAACTGGTTTGCCTGCTCATAATAGGACGCACCAATATTAGCCTTGGCATTGGGAAGCTTGTCCCAGTTCAGCTCCTGCAATAAATCATTGTCAATCATCTTCTGAATCATATAATCAGAAGGACAGATTACATCATAGGCAGAAGCACCTGCCTCAACCTTGGGATACATGATTTCATTGGTTTCATATTCATCATAAATAACTTTAATGCCTGTTTCTTCTTCGAACATATCAATGGTTGCAGGGTCAATATATTCACCCCAGTTGTACACATAAACTTCACCGTTAACACCGGCATTGGAATCACTGCCGCATGCGGTGAGAGAGGATACGGTTACTAAACCGCAAAGTAAAAGCGCGATAAATTTTTTCATTTCTTACATTCCTTTCAGGTAATAATTATTTCTTCTTTTGATTCTTTGGCTTTGGTGTATAGTTTACTAATAGTAACAGAATTAATACCGAAATAAAGATGATGGCAGAGAGTGCATACATCTCCGGTTTAATTCCTTTTTTTACTTCTGTATATATCTTGGTTGACAGAGTATCGATGCCGGGACCTTTGGTAAAGTGGGTGATAATGAAATCATCCAGTGACATGGTAAAGGCCATTAAAAATCCGGACAAAATACCCGGTAAGATATCGGGGAATACCACCTTAAAAAAGGCCTGTAACTCCGTAGCACCCAAATCCAGTGCAGCTTCATAGGTGCTTGGATTCAGTTGTTTCATACGGGGCAATACACTTAATATTACATAAGGAATATTAAAAGTAATATGTGCCAGCAGAATAGTCATAAAACCAAAATTCACTTTAAAACTAATGAATAAAAGCATTAGTGAAATACCGGTTACAATTTCCGCATTCAACATAGGAATATTGGTAATTCCCATCAGGATGGTACGATTACGTTTTTTCATGTTCTGCATGGCAATACAAGCGATGGTGCCGATAAAGGTTGCAATTACTGCAGAAAGTAATGCAATCAGCAGAGTATTGGCAAGTGCCCGCATGATGTCTTCGTTTTGAAATAAACTTACATACCATTTGGTGGTAAATCCACCCCATTTGGCTCTGGTTTTGCTGGCATTAAAGGACAGCACAATCAGGGTCACGATGGGAGCGTATAAAAAGATAAATATAAGCGCAATATAAATTTTCTGAAGAGTTGTTCTTATCATAACATGGAACCCTCCCCATCTTTGTCAGTTACGGCCGTAAGGACCATATTTAATATAATAAAGAGCATAAGTACAATGGAAAGACCGCTACCTAAATTCCAATTACCCGTCATGGTAAATTCCTGCTCAATGACATTACCGATTAGAAGTATCTTACTGCCACCCAGTATCTTGGAGATAACAAAGGTGGTAAGAGCGGGTACAAATACCATGGAAATACCGCTGATAATACCCGGAAGACTTAAGGGAAGAGTGATTTTCCAAAAAGTCTGGACACTGTTAGCGCCTAAGTCACGTGCTGCATTAATAACATTCTTATCAATCTTGGAAAGAACATTATAAATGGGCAGAACCATAAACGGCAGGAAATTATATACCATACCCAGTACAATGGCAGAGGGCGTATTGATAATTTCCAAAGTAGGCAGATGTAAAAACTTCAATACGCTGTTAATAACACCGGTCTTTTCCAGCAAAGTCTGCCATGCCAGTGTACGCAAAAGAAAATTCATCCACATAGGCAGAATAAATATAAGTACCATAAAAGAGTGCTGATTTACACTGAGCTTTGTTAATATACTTGCCAGCGGGTAGGCCAGCAGTAAACAAATGATGGTACTGATTACGGAAAGCTTACATGCTTCCCACAGTGCCTTGGAATGCTCCGGGGAAGTAATAGCTATAATATTGTCTAAGGTAAAAGCACCGGTTTTATCCGTAAGACCATAATAAAACACCATACATAACGGGATAATAATAAAAAGTGCTGACCAAAATATAAAAGGTAAAGATAATGCTTTTTTACTCATTTACCCCTACGGCCTCCTCGTCCTCTGACTCGGGCTTGTTCATAATCTGGATGTTGTAAGGATCAACCTTGATGCCCACAGCTTTACCTACTTCCTGCATTTGGGTAGAGTGTACAAGCCATTCAAAACCATTTGCCATAACTTCCATTTCATAATGAACACCCTTGAAAATAATGTGCGTTACAGTACCCTGGATTGTTCCTTCTGAAGGTTCAACCAGCATAACATCCTCCGGTCTGATAACTACATCAACGGGAGTGTTATTACCAAAGCCTTCATCTACACAGGCGAATTTTGCGCCCAGGATTTCAACCAGACGGGCCTGTACCATAGTAGCACCGATAATATTACTTTCACCAATAAAATCAGCAACGAAAGCATTTTCGGGCTCATTATATATTTTTTCAGGAGTACCTATCTGCTGTATATAACCCTGATTCATAACCACGATAGTATCGGACATGGTAAGTGCTTCTTCCTGATCATGGGTTACATAAATAAAGGTAATTCCCAGCTCGTTTTTCAGGCGAATCAATTCATACTGCATATCCTGGCGGAGTTTTAAATCCAGTGCACCTAAAGGTTCATCCAAAAGCAGAAGCTTAGGTTCATTTACAATTGCACGGGCAATGGCGATTCGCTGTTGCTGGCCACCGCTTAAGGAGTCGGGCATACGATTTTCATAACCGTCCAAATTAACCAGTTTTAATGCGTATTTAATTTTGTCATCAATATAGGCTTTGCTTTTATTTTTAATCTTTAAACCGAATGCAATGTTCTCTGCAATATTCATATGGGTGAATAAAGCATATTTCTGGAATACTGTATTCAGATTACGTTTATTTGGCGGAAGGTTGGTGATGTCCTGACCTTCAAAGATAACCTGACCGATGTCGGGCTTCTCAAAGCCGCCTAAGATGCGCAGAGTAGTGGTTTTACCGCATCCGCTGGGGCCCAGTAACGTCAGAAACTCATTCTCTCTGATATAAAGATTTAAATTATCCAAAATCATTTGTCCGTCATAAGATTTTGTGATATTAACAAGATTCACCAAGGGCTGTTTCATGGCATGAGTTCCTTCCTGAAAGTATAGTTATAATAATAAAACTTACCCAATAAAGCCGGGATATCACCGGTTTTACCTGATAAGTCAATTCGCTACAGGAATCAATATACTATTATACGAATTTCATAATAACATAATTGGGCGGAAAGTCAATGAATATTTCGTTATAAATCGTGGTTTTTTGCAACAATTTAGTATTTAAAAATGAGAGAAATTATGCTATATTATTTTCAGGGATTAAGCATTATATTTATTGCAGGAGGTTGATTATGGCAAAAGATAAATATGTGGCATATGTTTCCACTTATACAATGGGAGACAGCCATGGTATTAAAATATATGATGTGGATATGGAAAAGGGACGTTTTATTGAAAAGGATAAGGTAAAAATCACTAATTCTTCCTATATTTGCATTTCTCATCACAGAAAATATTTGTATTCGATTACAGACTTTGGTGTGGAATCCTATGTAATTAATAAGGACGGCACCCTGGAGTTTTTGAATTTCGCACCTATTCAGGGTATGAGAGGCTGTTATGTGTCTACGGATTATACGGACCAGTACTTATTTGTAGCCGGCTATCATGATGGTAAGCTGACCGTTTTAAAGCTTAATGAAGATGGTTCCATAGGGGAAATTACGGATTCTATCTTTCACAAAGGTCTGGGAACCTTAACAGAGCGTAACTTCAGACCTCATATTAACTGTGCACGTATGACACATGATAATAAATATCTTCTGGTAGCAGATCAGGGTATGGATCATGTGAATGTATATCGTTTTGATTTAAAGAAAGGTACCTGTAAGCTTGCCGATATTATCAGAAGTGATTTGGAGTCTGCGCCCAGACGTATTAAGATTTCCAAGGATGGTCGATTTATTTACATCGTACATGAATTCACCTGCATGATTGACGTATATCTGTATACGGAAGAGGATGGAAATCCTTATTTCGAGAAAATACAGTCCATTGACACCTGCCAGCTGATTAAAGGCAATAATTTTGCGGCAAGCGCACTTAGATTTTCAGAAGATTACCGTTATCTTATCAGCTCCAATGCAGGAGATAATTCCGTAGTAATCTATGACGTGGACCAGAAGACAGGATTTTTAAACAAGATACTTTGTTTGCCTATCAGTGGCGAATATCCTAAGTCTGCTGCAATTTTCCCGAATAATAAATATGTAGTGTCTTTGAATCATGAAACCAATGATATCACCTTCTTTAGACTGGATATTGAAAATGGTACATTAATTATGAACGGACCTGCAATTGCAGTGAGCGATCCGAATTGTATAATTTTCCATAAATTGGAAGGATAGTACTTTATTTTTCGATAATTGTATGATATAATCGTTTAAGTAAAAACACTAATGATTCTAAGGAGGACAAAAGAAATGGGCGTATTAACATCTATTTGGAATGCGATTTCCGGAGTTGTTCTGGCAGTGGTGGTATTGATTGTAGCATTCATTGTGGCAGGCTTTGTGAAATCTCTTATTTTGAAGTTGTTTAATAAGGGAAAGATTAAAAACTTCATGGACAAAATTGATGGCGATGGAGATGGTACAGGTGTTATTGTTTTCATTGGCAAATTAGTTTATTTATTTGTATTCTTATTGTTTGTACCTGTAATTTTCGATTTGCTTGGTATGGAAGCAATGACCTATCCTATTACAACATTGTTAAATACTGTTTGGGGTTATGTTCCCAATATCGTAGCAGCAGTGATTATTCTGGTTGTCGGTTCTATGATTGCCAAGCTGGTTCGTCAGTTACTTGTACCTGTTTTTGACAAGATTAATGTAAACAAACTGCAGGAGAAGGCAGGTATTGAAGTTAGCGGTGCTGATAAGCTTTCCTCCACTTTAGCTTACATTGTATATGTACTGATTTTAATTCCCATGATTATCATGGCGCTGGATGTACTGGATATTTCCGTTATTTCCCAGCCTGCAGTATATATGCTGAATACTATTTTTGCATTTATTCCCAGTATCTTTGTTGGTCTGGTAATTATTGTAATCGGTTGTATCCTGGCTAAGTTTATCGGACAGATTGTGACCAGATTAATTGCTTCCGCAGGTCTGGATGCAAAGATTTCCAAATTAGTTGAAAAAGATACACAGAAATTCAATTTATCCAAATTCGCAGGTGTAATTGTACAGGTAGCTGTAGTGATTTTCTTCGTAGTGGAAGGATTAAATGTTCTGCAGTTAGACGTATTATCCAACATCGGTGAAGTGATTATCGGTTATATGCCTGCAGTATTAGGCGCTGTTCTGATTTTTGCAGCATGTTTCTTTGCAAGTGCAGTAGTAGAGAAGGCACTTTCCAAGAACGGTTATAAGACTTTAGCAGTTGTTGCTAAGGTTGCTATCCTGACTGTTGGTGCATTTATGATTTTAAGTCAGCTGGGAATTGCTGCAGAAATCGTAAATACTGCATTCAAGTTAATCCTGGCTGCTCTGGCAATCGCTTTTGCAGTTGCATTCGGTATCGGTGGCAAGGATTTTGCTGCAAATGCTCTTAAGAAGTTGGAAGATACCGCAGCAAAAAAGGATGAGGATACCCAGGAATAATTTCCGGTTAGAAATCCGCAGCTGGTTTTGTTAAGTTAATAGAAAAATTTGACCCGCGTATCCGAGAGATATGCGGGTCTTTTGTTATACTTTCCATTTATTTACATTTAAGTCTACTGATAAAACTCTTTGATTTTATCAAGTCTGGCTGACATATTAAGCAGCAGACTGTCTAAAACAGTAAGGGCACACATGCATTCCATGACAACTACGGCGCGAGGTACAATAATAGGATCATGGCGTCCCTTAATCTGAATCTGAATTTCTTCGCCGTCACGATTGACCGTGCTTTGTTCAGAGAAGATGGAAGGAGTGGGTTTTACATGTGCTCGTACAAGGATTGTATCGCCATCACTTATTCCTCCTAAGATGCCGCCACAGTGATTGGTCGTCTTTGCAATTTGACCATCCTTGTTGCAAAAAGCATCATTGTTCAGGGAACCCAGGCTGGAGGACACTGTACATCCGTCACCGATTTCCACAGCTTTCACTGCGCCGATGGACATGATTGCCTTTGATAAATTTGCATCCAGCTTTTCAAATACGGGATCACCGATACCGGCAGGCATACCTTCGATGATGCATTCCATGCAGCCGCCTACGGAATCATAGCTTTGTTTAGCCTTCTCCAGATAATCACGCGCTTTAAGATCCGCCTTAAAATCAGGCATTGCAGTTGCGGTTTGTAAGATGGCATCCCTTTCAAAGCGTTTCATATCAACTTCAACATCGCCAATAGAGCGTGTGTATGCTGTCACACGAATGCCCATATCCTGTAGAAGCTTGCAGGCAATTGCACCGGCAGCAACCCGTCCGATGGTTTCACGTCCGGAGGAACGTCCGCCGCCCCTATAATCGCGGAAACCATATTTTGCATCAAATGTATAATCAGCATGTCCCGGTCTGTAATAGGAAGCGATTTCCGAATAATCACCGGATTTCTGAGATGTATTGCGTACCATCAAAGAGATTGGTGTACCGGTAGTTTTGCCTTCAAAAACGCCGGAGAGTATTTCCACCAAATCATCCTCCTTGCGGGGAGTAGTGATGGAGCTGGTGCCGGGTTTCCTACGATCCAAATAAATCTGAATATCTTCTTCACACAGCGGAAGTCCTGCAGGACAGCCGTCAACAACAACACCCAGTGCTTTACCGTGTGATTCGCCCCAAGTTGTTATTTTAAATATTGTTCCAAATGATGAACCTGCCATAGTTTTATTTCCTTTTACAATTGATATGTTTGCATTTCTATTCTTAGATTATAGCCAATTATACAATAATTGGCAAACTTTTTAGCAGAAAACTAATGCACCGGCTCAAAAAGTATGCTATGATAAATTGATTTACCTTGTGTTTAGGTTATTTTGATGAAAGATAAGTATTTGGCAGGTACACAAATGAAGAAAACATATGCAGAAAGATTTCGGTCTACGCTGCTAAAATTCGGACGCAAAAATATTGTATTAAGATATTTGGTATTGCCGGTTTTGGCACTGGGACTATTCTTTTTTCACTTAATTTCATATCTGCAAAATAATACCAAGAGACTAAGCTTATGCTGTCTGTCCATGCTGGTGTTTGTAATGTACAGTAGTTTTTCTTTCCCGTTATTTATATCCGGTGATAGTAAGGAAAATACCCTTTTATTATCTGATGAAGGTCAGCAGACTGTATATCTTGCTTATGAAAAAGATATTGATATAGAAGATATTGAATTGCTGGATGATGAAGATGTAATGGAAGAAGATGATAATCTGGCAATTTCGCACGGTCTGACCGTGGATAAATATCATGTTGATGAGATTTTGGAAGCATACGGAAACTTAGAAAATATCGACACTCCCACAGAGGAGGATATGTCTATAGCTGAAGCAAAAGAGGATACCTCTTATCTGAATGAGGATGAGGCATATTGGGAAGACTATGTATTTGATAAAGATGATTGGCGCCTTGTGTTGATTAACAAGCAGCATTCCATACCTGATGAATATAGTTTCACCCTTGGCACTGTTAAGACTATTAAAGGTGATATGGAATGTGATGAACGTATCATTGATGATTGGATTGCCATGTTGCAGGCTGCAAAGGAATCGGAAATCAGTCTGATGATTTGTTCGCCCTATCGTGATATGGAGCGTCAGATTATGCTTTTTAATCGAAAAATCAACCGTTATGTAGCCCAGGGAATGTCCTATATGGAGGCATACAAACTTTCCAGTGAAGTGGTAACCGTACCCGGAGCAAGCGAACACCAGATTGGTCTTGCACTGGATATTGTGTGCAGTACCTATGACTCTCTGGATGAAGGATTCGGCGAAACAGATGCAGGTATCTGGCTGGCAGAGAACAGTTATCGTTATGGATTCATTTTGCGCTATCCCCAGGGAAAGGAATATATTACCGGTATCGATTATGAACCCTGGCATTTTCGTTATGTTGGCGTGGAAGCCGCTACATATATTACCAAAAAAGGAATCACGCTTGAGGAGTTTTGGGAGGAACTGAAATAAATGTATAAATTGTTAAAACAGGAAGGCAGAGCAAAAAGAGGAGAGTTTCATACCGTACACGGTGTGATTCAGACGCCTGTCTTTATGAATGTAGGTACGGTGGCTGCCATTAAAGGGGCTGTATCTACAGAAGATTTAGAACAGATAAAGACACAGGTAGAATTATCCAACACTTATCATTTGCATGTGCGTCCCGGTGACAAGGTAATCAAACAAATGGGTGGTCTTCACAAATTTATGTCATGGAATAAGCCTATTTTAACAGATTCCGGCGGCTTTCAGGTATTTTCTCTTGCAGGCCTTCGTAAAATCAAAGAAGAGGGTGTGTATTTTAATTCTCATATAGATGGGCGTAAAATTTTTATGGGACCTGAGGAGAGTATGCAGATACAGTCCAATCTGGCGTCTACCATAGCCATGGCATTTGATGAATGTCCGCCCAGTAAAGCAGAGAGAAAATATGTGCAGGCATCAGTGGAGCGCACCACCAGATGGCTGGAGCGTTGTAAAAATGAGATAGCAAGACTGAATTCTTTGGAGGATACCATTAACAAAAATCAGCTTCTTTTCGGTATCAATCAAGGCGCTATTTTTGCGGATATTCGAATCGAACATGCAAAGCGTATCAGGGAATTTGATTTGCCGGGATATGCTATAGGTGGTCTGGCAGTAGGTGAGAGCCATGAGGAAATGTATTATATTTTAGATGAAGTAGTTCCGCATTTGCCGGTGGATAAGCCCACTTATCTGATGGGGGTCGGCACACCTGCCAATATACTGGAAGCAGTGGAGAGAGGTGTTGACTTCTTTGATTGTGTATATCCTACCAGAAACGGCCGACACGGTCATTTATATACCAATCAGGGCAAAATCAATCTGTTCAATGCCAAATATGAACTGGATGACAGACCTATCGAAGAAGGCTGCGGATGTCCTGCCTGCAAACGTTATTCCAGGGCTTATATCAGACATTTGCTGAAAGCAAAAGAAATGCTTGGCATGCGTCTGTGTGTGCTGCATAATCTTTACTTCTATAACACTATGATGGAAGAAATCAGAGAAGCGCTGGACGAGGGAAAATATGCTTCTTATAAGAAGGCTAAGCTTGAAGGAATGGCATCTAAAGAATAGATTCTAAAAATAGAATTAAATTTTAAGCTACAGGCATAAAATAAAAAAGAAATACTTGCCTGTATGTCCTTTTTTGTGTAATATACTAAAAGAATATTATATTTATACTGTTTTATGGTGTAAGAATGGAGGAACAATGAATATTTTATTAACAGCCGATGCTACAGGAGCAGCAACAGGAAGTTTGGTTTTTACAATTGTTGTTTATGCTTTGATTTTTGGAGCAATGTATTTCTTTTTAATGCGTCCTCAGAAAAAGGAGCAGAAGAGAATGGCAGCAATGCTTGCTGATTTGGCATTGGGTGATTGTGTACTGACTACTTCCGGTTTCTATGGCATTATCATTGACATTAACGATGACACTGTAATCGTTGAGTTCGGTAACAACAGAAACTGTCGTATCCCTATGGCAAAATCTGCCATCAGTCGTGTAGAAAAGGCTGAAACCAACTAATATGGGCTATTATAGGCTACCCGGTCAGATATTCTGGCCCGGGTAGCTTTTTTTGACACAGAATTTTGTTGAATTTTATGTATATATCGGTTATTATAGATTTGATATGGTCTTTCACACTGTACAAGGTAAAAGTTATATTTGAGAAATAGTGAAAGACTGGGAAAGGACGAACATATGGAATTACGTATTACATGTATTCCCGGAGACGGAATTGGACCTGAAATAGTAAACGAAGCAAAGAAGGTATTGAATAAGGTGGCTTCTGTTTATGGTCATGAAATGATTTTTGAAGATATTTTGATGGGAGGCGCATCTATTGATGTACATGGTGTTCCTTTGACTGATGAGGCGGTTGCCAAGGCAAAGGCTGCAGATGCAGTTCTGATGGGCTCCATCGGTGGTGATACTACCACATCTCCCTGGTATAAATTACCTCCCAATTTAAGACCCGAAGCAGGATTACTTGCCATCAGAAAGGCATTGAACCTTTTTGCAAATTTAAGACCTGCAGTTTTGTATGATGAGCTTTCCGGTGCATGCCCCTTAAAGGAAGAAATCAGCAAAAAGGGATTTGATATGATGATCATGCGTGAGCTCACCGGCGGACTTTACTTTGGTGAGCGCAAGACAGAAGAGTTAAATGGTGTATTAAAGGCCATTGATACCCTGGCTTACGATGAGAATGAGATTCGCAGAATCGCTATCAAAGGCTTTGACATTGCTATGAAACGCCGCAAAAAGGTAACAAGTGTAGATAAAGCAAATGTTTTGGATTCTTCCAGACTTTGGAGAAAGATTGTAGAAGAAGTGGCAAAGGATTATCCGGAAGTTACTTTAGAGCATATGCTGGTAGATAACTGCGCAATGCAGCTTGTTAAGGATCCCGCACAGTTTGACGTTATTTTGACCGAGAATATGTTTGGTGATATTTTATCCGATGAAGCAAGTATGGTAACCGGTTCCATCGGTATGCTTGCAAGTGCCAGCTTAAATGACAGTAAGTTTGGTCTGTATGAGCCCAGCCATGGTTCTGCTCCCGACATCGCAGGTAAGGACATTGCGAACCCAATTGCAACCATATTAAGTGCTGCAATGATGCTCAGATACAGTTTTGATCTGGATAAGGAAGCGGAAGCAATTGAAAATGCGGTAAAGAAGGTGCTGCAGGACGGTTACAGAACCGGAGACATTATGTCTGAGGGCTGTACACAGGTAGGTTGCTCTGAAATGGGTACTTTACTGGCTGAAAGAATATAATATTAGACATACATATAATTTTGAGAAGAATATTTACAGAAAAGAGGATTTTGATTATGAGAAGTGATGCAGTAAAAACAGGTACACAGCAGGCTCCTCACAGAAGCTTGTTTAATGCACTGGGTTACACGGAGGAAGAAAGACGTCGTCCTATGATTGGTATCGTCAGTTCCTACAATGAAATCGTACCCGGACATATGAATCTGGATAAAATTGTAGATGCAGTAAAGATGGGTGTTGCCATGGCAGGCGGTATGCCCGTGGTATTCCCTGCAATAGCAGTATGTGACGGTATCGCTATGGGACATACCGGCATGAAGTATTCCCTGGTTACCAGAGATTTGATCGCAGACTCTACGGAATGTATGGCTTTGGCACATGGTTTTGACGGTCTGGTATGCGTTCCCAACTGTGATAAAAATGTACCCGGTCTGTTGATGGCCGCTGCAAGATTAAATATTCCTACCGTATTCGTATCCGGCGGTCCTATGCTGGCAGGACGTATCGATGGTCATAAGACCAGTCTTTCCAGTATGTTTGAGGCTGTAGGAAGTGTGGCTGCCGGCACCATGACTATGGAAAAGCTGTGTGAATTTGAAGAGAAGGCTTGTCCTACCTGCGGCTCCTGCTCCGGTATGTATACCGCCAACTCCATGAACTGTCTGACTGAAGCAATCGGTATGGGTCTTAGAGGAAACGGTACCATTCCTGCAGTATATTCTGAGCGTATCCGTCTGGCTAAGCATGCAGGTATGAAGATTATGGAACTGGTTGAAAAGGACATCAAGCCTCGCGATATCATGACCGAAGACGCATTTATGAATGCACTGGCTGTAGATATGGCACTGGGATGTTCCACCAACTCCATGTTACATCTTCCCGCTATCGCAAAAGAAGCAGGCGTTGATTTGAATCTGGATATTGCAAATGATATTTCTGCAAAGACTCCCAACCTGTGCCATTTGGCACCTGCAGGTCCTACCTATATGGAAGACTTAAATGAGGCGGGTGGCGTATATGCTGTAATGAATGAATTATCCAAGAAGAATCTGCTGAATCTGGATTGTATGACTGTTACCGGTCAGACAATCGGTGAAAATATCAAGAACTGTACCAATAAAAATCCTGAGGTTATCAGACCTGTGGAGAATCCTTATTCAACCACCGGCGGCATCGCAATCCTGAAGGGTAACCTTGCACCTGACAGTGGTGTAGTTAAGCGTTCCGCAGTGGTAGAAGAGATGCTTGTACACGAAGGTCCTGCAAGAGTATTTGATTGTGAAGAGGATGCGATTGCAGCCATCAAGGGTGGCAAGATTGTTGCGGGTGATGTAGTCGTTATCCGTTACGAAGGTCCTAAGGGTGGCCCCGGTATGAGAGAAATGCTGAATCCTACCTCTGCAATTGCAGGTATGGGTCTTGGTTCCAGTGTTGCACTGATTACAGACGGTCGTTTCTCCGGCGCTTCCAGAGGTGCTTCCATCGGACACGTATCTCCCGAAGCAGCAGTGGGTGGTCCCATCGCATTAGTTGAAGAAGGCGATATCATCAGTATTAATATTCCTGAAAACACACTGAACATGAAGGTATCTGATGAGGAACTGTCTAAGAGACGTGCAAATTGGCAGCCCAGAGAACCCAAAGTAAAGGGTGGTTATATTGACCGATATCGTGAACTGGTAACCAGCGGCAACAGAGGCGCTGTACTGGAAGTTCCCAGCAAGTAATTTTGAGAGGAGTTTTATCATGCAATTAACAGGTTCTGAAATCGTAGTTGAATGTCTGAAAGAGCAGGGAGTTGATACTGTATTCGGTTATCCCGGTGGTTGTATCCTGAATATTTATGATGCTCTTTACAAGCATGACAGTGAAATCAAACATATTCTGACTTCTCATGAGCAGGGAGCTGCTCATGCAGCAGACGGTTATGCACGCGCAACCGGCAAGGTAGGTGTTTGTATGGCAACCAGCGGTCCCGGTGCTACCAATCTGGTAACCGGTATTGCAACTGCTTATATGGATTCCGTACCCATGGTAGCCATTACCGCAAATGTAACTTTACCTCTGCTTGGCAAGGATTCTTTCCAGGAGGTTGATATTGCAGGTGTAACCATGCCTATTACCAAGCATGGTTTTATCGTAAAAAATGTAGAAGAGCTGGCTGATACCATCAGAACTGCTTTTGATATCGCAAGAAGCGGCAGACCCGGCCCTGTACTTGTAGATATCACCAAGGATGTAACCGCAGCTGTATGTGAGTACACCAAAGTAGAACCTAAAGAAAAGGAAGTTATCAATAAATACACTGTTGATGAATTAGATAAGGTTATCAAGCTGATTCAGAATGCACAAAAACCCTACATCTACCTGGGTGGTGGTGCGATTATTTCCGGCGCTTATGATGAAGTTGCCAAGTTCGCCGAGCTGATTGATGCACCTGTATGTGATACTTTGATGGGTAAAGGCGGTTTTGACGGTAAGAGTGAACGCTATACCGGTATGATAGGTATGCACGGAACCAAGACCTCTAATTTAGGGGTAAGTCAGTGCGATCTGCTGGTAGCTTTGGGTGCCAGATTCTCTGACCGTGTAGTTGGTAATCCTAAGAAATTCGCAGAAAATGCAAAGATCGTACATATCGATATTGATGTGGCTGAAATCAATAAAAATATCAGAGCAGATGTATCCCTGGTAGGTGACTTAAAGACAGTATTAACTGACTTAAATGCCAAACTGACCAAACAGGATCATAAGGATTGGATGGAAACCATCGCACAGTTAAAGGTAAAATATCCTTTAAAATACGAGAATGACCGTCTGTCCTGTCCTTATGTAATCGAAGAGCTTGACCGACTGACCGATGGCAAGGCTATCATCACAACCGATGTAGGCCAGCATCAGATGTGGGCAGCGCAGTATTATAAATACACGGAGCCCCGCACCTTCTTATCTTCAGGTGGTCTGGGTACCATGGGTTATGGTCTGGGTGCATGTATCGGTGCAGCAATGGGGCGTCCGAATAAGAAAGTTATCAACATCGGCGGTGACGGCTGTTTCAGAATGAATATGAATGAGCTGGCTACTGCAAGCAGATACAATATTCCTATTATTCAGGTGGTTATTAACAACCACGTACTGGGTATGGTAAGACAGTGGCAGACACTGTTTTATGATAAACGTTACTCACAAACCATCTTAAATGACAAGGTTGATTTCTGTAAGGTTGCAGAAGGATTAGGTTGTATGGCTATCCGTGTAACCACAAAAGAAGAAGTTGCACCTGCCATTGAGAAAGCTTTAGCTGCAAATGGCCCTGTAGTCATCGAATGTATGATTCAGGAAGATGACAAGGTATTCCCTATGGTACCTGCAGGCAAGCCTATCAGCGAAGTGTTTGACGGAGACGATTTATAATTAAATTCGTATGAAGAGAAAAAACAAAGGACATTCCATTAAAAAAATACTGTTTTTAATTCCATTGTTCCTTTTACTGCTGATATTTCTGTATTTTATACTGGGATTTTATTATCAGGGAAGCTTTGGCCCGAATACGTGGATAAACGGTGTTTATGCCACAGGACAGACGATTGATGATATTAATACCCGGTTGATTCTAGAAAACGGCACTGCAATTATCACCGTAAAAGGTCCTGATGGCAGAGACTATACTTTGAATGGTGAAACAATTGGTTATAGTTGTGACTACAGACGCCCTATCAATGACTATCTGAAGGCTCTGAATCCGCTGCTATGGTTTGCTTATACCATAGAAGGACAAAAAATCCAGGTGGAGCCATATATCAGCGTGAATTCTCAAAATTTGGAAGAACGCTATAATACATGGGATTTTGTGGTCTCGGAGCGCGCCATACCGGTTGATGCCCGACTGGAATTAACAGATAACGGCTATGCACTTATGGACGGTTACCACAATCGTTATGATCTGGATAAAATTTTGTCCTATTTGGAAGAGCAGATAGAATCCGGAGTTAAAACAGTGGATCTGTCTATTTTTGAAAAGGATGTACAGCATCCTGTAGGAGCGGATTATGATGCGCTCTTAGCAAAGTGGGAGGCTGTACAGAATTATCAGAATACCGGTCTTATTTACGACATGGGAGATCAGCAGATTCCTTTAAAAGGACGGATTGCAGCTGATTTCTTACAATTGGATGATGAAACGGTTATACTTGATGTAAATGGTGTTCCTGTTGTAGATAAGGATAAAGTCACTGCTTTCATAAGTGAACTTGCAGCCGAATATGATACAGTAAAGAAAGATCGTGAATGGACTACCTATGACGGCCGTTCCATTATAGTTCCTGCAGGTACATATGGCACACAATTAAATCAAAACAGTGAAGTACAGTTCATACTGGAGAATCTGTCCGTAAAAGAGGACCTGATACGTGTACCGGAATATACAAAGGAAGGTTTTGTGCGAGGTAAAGATGATATTGGCAACACTTATGTGGAAATTGATATGACTGCCCAGAAACTATTTGTGTATCAGAATGGAACGTGTACCATAGAAACGGATGTTGTAACCGGTAATGTAAAACGTAAATGGTCCACACCTGACGGCGTTTATTTTGTATACTCCAAACAGCGCAACCGCACACTTCGTGGGGAAGGTTATGCCACACCTGTGAAATATTGGATGCCTGTGAACGGTAATATCGGACTTCATGATGCTAACTGGCGCAAAAAGTTCGGTGGTGATATTTATCAGACGGATGGTTCCCATGGCTGTGTAAATATTCCTAAGGATATTATGCCGGATATTTACGAAATAGTGGAGAAGGGTACACCTGTTATTATGTATTATTAAGACTTGGAATGTCAAAAAATAAGTTTTTTTGAAAATAATTTAACAATTTAGTTGACTAAAGGATTAGGAACGATTATTCTATACCTATGTTCAAAATTGATTTCTTATAAAATGTAAGAGATTTGTGAATACAAAGATATATTAGGAGGATTATGAAAATGGCAAGAGTTTACAATTTTTCAGCAGGTCCCGCAGTTTTACCTGAGGAGGTATTAAAGGAAGCTGCTGAAGAGATGTTGGATTACAAGGGAACAGGTATGTCCGTAATGGAGATGAGCCACCGTTCAAAGGCTTATGAGACCATTATTCAGGAAGCAGAAGCTGATTTAAGAGAGTTATTAAATATTCCTGACAATTATAAGGTTCTGTTTTTACAGGGCGGTGCAAGCCAGCAGTTTGCAATGATTCCCATGAATCTGATGAAAAACAAGGTAGCTGATTATATTGTTACCGGCCAGTGGGCAAAGAAGGCATATCAGGAAGCTGCTATCTATGGAAAGGCAAACAAGATTGCTTCTTCCGAGGATGAAACTTTCTCCTATATCCCTGATTGCTCCGATCTTCCTATCAGTGAAGATGCAGACTATGTTTACATATGTGAAAACAATACCATTTATGGTACCAAGTTTAAGACTTTACCTAACACCAAAGGCAAGACACTTGTTTCTGATGTTTCCAGCTGTTTCTTATCCGAGCCTATGGATGTAACCAAGTATGGTGTTATCTATGGTGGTGTTCAGAAAAATATCGGACCTGCAGGTGTGGTTATCGCTATCATCAGAGAGGACCTGATTACCGAAGATACCTTACCCGGCACACCTACCATGCTGAAATATAAGATTCATGCAGACAACGATTCCTTATACAATACCCCTCCCGCATATGGTATTTATATCTGCGGCAAGGTATTTAAGTGGATCAAAAAACAGGGTGGTCTGGCTGCAATGAAAGAATATAACGAAAAGAAAGCGGCTGTATTGTATGATTTCTTAGACCAGAGTAAGTTGTTCAAGGGTACTGTACGTAAGGAAGACCGTTCCCTGATGAACGTTCCTTTCGTAACCGGCAACGAAGAACTGGATGCTAAGTTTGTAAAGGAAGCTAAGGCTGCAGGCTTTGAGAACTTAAAGGGACATCGTTCCGTGGGCGGTATGCGTGCAAGTATTTACAACGCTATGCCTATCGAGGGTGTTGAGAAATTAGTTGAGTTCATGAAGAAGTTCGAAGAAGAGAACGCATAAAGGAGAAAATTATGTTCCAGATTAATTGTTTAAATCCTATTTCTAAGATTGGATTGGAAAATCTCACAACTGATTATAAAATCAATGATAATGTAAATGAAGCAGAAGGTATTCTGGTAAGAAGTGCATCCATGCATGAGATGGAGCTTCCCGAAAGTCTGCTTGCTGTTGCAAGAGCAGGTGCAGGTACCAATAATATTCCTTTGGATAAATGCGCTGAAAAGGGTATTGTCGTATTTAATACTCCCGGTGCAAATGCAAATGCCGTTAAGGAACTGGTTATCGCAGGTATGTTGCTTGCTTCCCGTGACGTTGTAGGCGGTATTGAGTGGGTAAAAGAGAATCAGGCTGATGCAAACATCGCAAAGACTGCTGAAAAGGAAAAGAAAAACTTTGCTGGTACAGAGCTTATGGGTAAGAAGCTTGGTATCATTGGTCTGGGAGCTATCGGTGTAAAGGTAGCAAACGTAGCAAGACATTTCGGTATGGAAGTATATGGTTATGACCCTTATGTTTCCGTAAATGCAGCATGGTCCTTAAGCCGTGATGTAAAGCATGTAATTAATGTAGATGAAATTTATGAAAACTGTGATTTTATCACTGTTCATGTTCCTTTGCTGGATTCTACCAAGCATATGATTAACAAGGAAGCAATCAATAAGATGAAGGATGGTGTTGTAATCCTGAACTTTGCAAGAGATTTGCTTGTTGATGAAGAAGAAGCATTAAAGGGTATTGCAGCAAAGAAAATCCGTAAGTATGTAACTGATTTCCCTAACACTGTTACTGCAGGTAAGGAAGGCTGTATTGTAATCCCTCACCTTGGTGCAAGTACCGAAGAGGCAGAAGATAACTGTGCAAAGATGGCTGTTGACCAGATGATGAACTATCTGGAAAACGGTAATATCATAAATAGCGTAAACTATCCCGCATGTGATATGGGCGTTTGTAATAAGGCTTGCCGTGTTGCAATTTTCCACAAGAATATCGCAAACATGATTACCAAGTTTACTGCTTGCTTTGGTGATGCAGGTATCAATATTACTGATATGACCAATAAGTCCAGAGGCGAAGTTGCTTACACCATGATGGATTTAGAGACTGTAGCCAATGCTGAAATCATTGAAAAGCTTCGCGCAATTGACGGTGTATTCCGTGTTCGTGTGGTAAAAGGCTAATATAATAATGAGTTAGTTAAGAGAGCGTAGAAATCCAAATGATTTCTACGCTTTTTCTGTTAGGCTCTATGTCAATAGTTGGGGTGGTATCCTTTGGGATACCGCCCCATTGCTACGTTTGAGGATATTTTAATGTTTTGATTGAAAAATCATATTTTTAGGCATGCAAAGAAAACCTTCTGTGCCAGTCTGTTGTTAATAATGTAATTAGTGTGTTGTAAGTAAAATACGGGTTCTGAAATGTTCGAAATTCCTTATTCCATAGGATGTACGTTTCAGAACTTTTATTTTGTTGTTGAATCCTTCTGTAGGTCCGTTTGTGATGTGACCGTATTTAAAGGCATTAAGTATTTCCCTGCTCCAGTGTCTGTATGTGGCTGCGCATTTTTCG
>JAZODQ010000027.1:0-1744 GCA_045597105.1 Acetatifactor sp. | reverse complement strand
AGCAGGGATATAAATAAAACCCTGACGGCTCAAATTAATGATAAGTGCAGGTGTTGCTGCTCCGGCTGCTTGAAGTGCATTCGCCAGAACGTAGAAAACACCGAACAAGAAACTGGTTGACAAAAGAATTCTTACAAACTGTACTGCATATGTGAAAGCCTCTTGTTCCGTAAGGAATATGTGCACAATATGATCCGTAAATAAGTAACAGATAATCGTCATTGTTAAACTAAGTGTCAACGCAAAAACAACGGAAAAACGCATTACTTTTTTAAAACGGTCCCACAGATTGGCACCAACACAATAGCCAAGTAAAGCTTGGACTCCCTGCCCAAAGCCGATACATACCATACCGGTAATCATCGTCACCTTAGATGCCACACCAATTCCTGCTACAGCCATATCTCCAAAGGAGGCCATCTGACCGTTCATAATAATCTGCGAAACGCTCATTAAAAGCGAACCGAGAGAAGCAGGAACACCTATAACCAAAATGCTACTGCACACCTTGTTTCGAAGCATGAAATCTCTGGGATGAATGCTAAGAATAGATTTTTTTTGTAAAAAGTACAAAATATAATAGCAGGCACCAAATATATTACCTATAGCGGTAGCGATAGCAGCTCCTGTAATTCCCCAGCCGAATCCCAGAATCATGATGGGGTCTAAGATAACATTTAATAAATTACCCAGTAATTGTCCCATCATCGCTTTTCCTGCCTGACCTTCTGCACGGATAACATTTGAATAGCAATTCGCAATCAGAACAAAGGGACCACTGAAGGTCACAATAGTAAGATAGGATTTTGCAAAGTCATAGGTATCAGCACTGGTTCCCATTACTACCAGAATTTTTTCCATAAAGATAAAAAACATAGCAGACATTGCAATGCCGATAACAACACAACTCCACATACAGAAAGCACTGGCCTTTTTCGCATATTCTGCCTTTCCTTCACCAAGTGCTCTGGAAATCACCGAAGTCCCGCCAATACCAAAAATCGTGCCCACAGACATGAAAATCAAAAACACAGGGGTTGCCATAGAAACAGCAGCTACTTGATAGGCATTATGGGTTAAGCCTATAAAGAATGTATCAGCCAAATTGTAAATCAATACCATAAGCATAGCAACCATTGCCGGTACCGCATTTTTCAAAACAGCTTTAGGTACGGGTGCACTACGAAATACTTCCAATTCTTTTGTCATTTCCATAAATAATCTCCTTTACATTGATAGCACACGATTGATAGTATGCTATTAAATTGGGCTGTTAATATGCCCGCTTATAGCGAGCATACTTTTATTTATCTACAGATTTTCTGTAGCAAATTATTAAATTGATTTTTTTCCGATTCCGTTAGTTTGGACAATAACTGTTCTTCCATATTTTTGATATGAGAGTGTGCATTTTTGCAACATTCCATACCGAATACCGTGATAGCTACTCTTTTGATTCTTCGGTCATTCGCATCAGCATGACTTTTTATATAACCTTTTTGCTCCAAACGGACTACGATTCCGGCTGCCGTTGACTGCGCTACGTGTAGCAAAGACTCTAGTTCTTTCAAGGGTAATTGTCGCTCAGGAATGGATTCTAATTCCATTAAGACACGCATCTGTGTAAGCGTCAAATTCTGAGAAGATAATACATTATTCGCTTGTTTTTCTAATTCATCGTGGATCTGCTTGATGAGCTTTCCACATTCATAATTTCGTTCCATTTACTTCACCTTTCAAGAAT
>JAZODQ010000026.1:0-11472 GCA_045597105.1 Acetatifactor sp. | reverse complement strand
TAGGGAGACTAAAAAGGAGGTACTACCTTGCTTGAGATTAAGACAAACGATGCAGAAGCTGCGGCAAAAATCATAGTAGTAGGTGTTGGTGGCGCAGGTAATAATGCTGTAAATAGAATGATAGATGAAAAAATTGAAGGTGCCGAATTTATTGGCATTAATACAGATAAACAGGCTTTACAGTTATGTAAAGCTCCAAAATTGTTACAGATTGGTGAGAAATTAACCAAAGGTCTTGGTGCAGGAGCAAAGCCTGAGGTTGGCGAAAAGGCGGCTGAGGAAAGTGTAGAGGAGATTTCCGCAGCACTGAAGGGTGCGGATATGGTATTCGTAACCTGTGGAATGGGTGGTGGTACCGGTACCGGTGCAGCACCTGTTGTAGCCAAGATTGCCAAGGATATGGGCATCCTCACCGTAGGTGTTGTGACCAAACCTTTCCGTTTTGAAGCAAAGGCTCGTATGGCGAATGCTATTAACGGTATTGAGCGTATCAAAGAAAATGTAGATACTCTGATTATTATTCCTAATGATAAATTGTTGGAAATCGTGGACAGACGTACCACCATGCCTGAAGCTCTGAAGAAGGCTGATGAGGTATTACAGCAGGCTGTACAGGGTATTACTGACCTGATTAATGTACCTTCCATCATCAATCTGGACTTTGCTGATGTTCAGACCGTTATGAAGGACAAGGGTATTGCACATATCGGTATCGGTGAAGGCAAGGGTGATGAGAAGGCTCTTGATGCAGTTAAGAAGGCAATCGAAAGTCCTCTGCTGGAGACCACTATTTCCGGTGCATCCCATGTTATTATTAACGTATCCGGTGATATTTCTCTTTATGATGCTTCCGCAGCAGCTGATTATGTTCAGGAGCAGACAGGAGAAGAAGTTACCGTTATCTTTGGTGCTATGTATGACAATACACAGTCCGACAGCTGTACCATCACTGTGATTGCAACCGGTTTAGAGGATGCGGCAAGTGCAGCGGCAGCTGCCAGATTAGGTGCGCCTGCGTATAAGCCTCCTGTAGGACATATTACGCCCAGCTCACTTAAGGGATTGAATATTGGTGTTCCTACTGCAGCAACCCAGCCTACGGTGGCAGCGCCTAAGCAGCCTGTTCAGAATATGGGCATCCGTAAGCCTGCAGATATCCGTAGCTCCGTAGAAGAAAAGAGCTTAAAGATACCTGATTTCTTACAGCGTAAGTAAATAAAGTACTGTAGAATCTTAATAAGTATATTTCAAGAGCTTTCCGTATCGGAAAGCTCTTTTGATAGTTAAGGATATCTTAAGGTTCGTTTAAAGTGTCAGAAAGTGCCATGTTTTATGATAATCACAGATCAACAAATATATATATCAGAAAGAGAGAGGATTATCATGAAAGTATTTAAGAATGGGTTGTATTTATTGTCAGTAATCATTGCGATGGTTTTATTGGTATTCGGAGGCACTATTGTGGCGCAAATCATTATGAATGTATTTTCTGCATGCACAGGCATCATGATACCTGTAGATGTAGAATGTCATGTCAGCGGAAATGCGGGTATAGCACTTACAGCTATATTAGTTACTGTATATGCGAACAGAAAAAAGTATAAAAAGAACACTCAGGTATCAGAGAGATTTCAGTTTACCAGGGCATTGGTGTATATGGTGCTTGCTGTGTGTGTATGTCAGATATTGACAAATGTTACTACGACTGCACTGTTTTCAAATGTTTTTCCTGTAGAGGCAGTACAATCCCAGGGCAAAAATACTATAGTGGATTTGCTGTTTGCCATTGTTGTGGCACCCGTTGTTGAGGAATTACTGTTCCGTAAAGGATTATATGTTTTGTTGCAGAGCAGATATACCAAAAAAGTGTCAGTACTGATTACCACATTGGTTTTTACATTGTTCCACGGATATCAGTTACAGGGATTCCTTTCCTGTATGGTAGCAGGACTGGTATTTTTGTTGCTTTATGAAAAAACAGGAAATATAGCATATAGTATAGGAGCGCATATGCTTTGTAATTTGTTTGCTACGATTATGAATTCCTTGGAAGCTGCCCGGGTTACATGGATGGGTATGGCAATACAATATGAGGTGCAAGGATATGTTATGTTTCACCCGTTGATTATTATTAGTGCAATTATTTTTTGCGGAGCAGTTTTTGCTACGGCATATAGAAAAAGGACGGTAAAATACTGTCCGTATAACAGGTGAGGATTAAATATGTATCAGATTTTAGTTGTGGATGATGAACCCAAAATAGTAGAGCTTTTACAGTTATATTTGGAGATGCAGGGATATAAGGTTATTACAGCATACAATGGCAAAGATGCATGGGAACTCTTTCAGAATAATTCTGTGGATATGTTACTGACGGATATTATGATGCCCTTGTCAGACGGCTATGATTTGGTGGAAAAAGTTCGGCAGTGCAGCAAAATTCCTGTACTTTTTCTGTCCGCTAAAACAGATATTATGGATAAAGTAAAGGGCTTACAAATTGGTGCAGACGACTATATTGTTAAGCCGTTTGATCCTTTGGAAGTAGTTACCAGGGTGACGGTCAATCTGAGACGTTGTTACGGTTATGGAAAAGAGGAGCATGTAGAGGAATTGAATTGCGGAAATCTGAAATTTAATGTTGCAAAGTGCCAATTATGGAAGAACGGACAGGCTGTGGAACTGACTGCATTGGAATATCGGATGCTTCAATTTTTCATGGAAAATCAGGGAAGAGTATTCACTAAAAATCAAATATATGAAGCGGCATGGGAAGAAAATCAGTTTCCAGATGATAACAGTATTATGGTTGCCATCAGTAAGTTGAGAGCAAAGCTGCAGGACAGTGAATATCAGTATATTCACACCATAAGAGGGTTGGGATATCGGATGGAGGCTCGTAATGAAGAATAAAAAAGGAAAGCGACTTCGTAACTATGTGGCGGTATTGCTTGGAGTAACTCTTTTTATTGTAACCTTTTTAGACAGCTTTGTTGATTTCTTTATGGGATTTTTTTCAGGCTTTTATGAGGTGGATTCTGAATACGCAAGAGATAATTTTAGTGTAATCAGTCGTGTGGTAGGCTGGATAGCAATATTACTGGTGTTAGTTTGTGGATTTATGCTATATCGGCAGATTAGAAAAAAAGTAACCAAACCCATTGAAGATTTGGCTGTAAGTATGCAGGAGGTAAGTCTTGGAAATCTACAAGTCAGAGTTCCTGAAGACGGGGAGTTTGAGTTTGAACAAATCCAGAAATCCTTTAATTACATGGTAGATGCCTTGGATAAAGCGAGTGAGCAGCGTAAGATGCAGGAACAAAAGAATCAGCAATTATATGCCGGAATTGCTCATGATTTAAAAACACCAATGACCATGATTATGGGATACGCAAAATTATTACAAAGCGGGAATGAGATAGGCTTAGAGAAGCAGAAAAGTTATCTGGAGACCATTATTGAGCAGACGGAGCATGCGAATGCATTGCTGGATACATTGTTGACTTATTCTAAGTTAGAAAACAGAACTTTTCAATTAAAAAGAGAGAAAAGGGATATTGCAGAATGCTTGCGCACTTGTGTAGCGGATTATTATCCGGTTCTGGAAGAGGCCGGAATCGGTGTAGAATTACAAATACCCGAAAAGCCTGTGGTATTCAGCTTTGATGAGCCGGAGTTAAAACGTGTTTTTTTGAACCTGTTATCCAATATGGTAAAACATAATCCGGATAGGACAGAGTGTATTGTTCAATTGGAAGAACATGTCTGTAATGAGCAGGGGGATGACATAATCAGGATTGTTGTGACAGATAACGGACCTAAGATAGAGGAAGGGCTACAGCAGGAATTGTTTGAGGCCTTTGCTGTGGGGGACTTATCCCGCAATACCAAAAACGGAAGTGGATTGGGACTTTCTATCAGTAAAAAGATAATCGAACGACATGATGGAAAAATAAGCTATGTTAATGAATGGAAAAAAGGTTTTAAAGGCTTTGTAATTGAATTAGTGCAAACACAAGAGGAGGAGAAAAAGTAGGCAAATGAATAAAATAGAACAGCTTAAAAAGCAGCATGTTATTATTTTGGCTTTTTTGGTAGAGATTAGTAAAACATTGCTGGTACAACCAGTTGCAATGTTGTTTAAATATTTAGGAATAAAAAGTGGTAATACCAATACAGATTATCTGATATCGGAGCTGATAGTATTGGCAATTGCACTGATACTACTCTATATCTGCAGACAAACCCACATTTTAAAATGCGGTATGAATGGGTTTGGAAAGGGCTTATGGTCCGGAGCGGTATTCTTTGTGCTGGCAGTACCCGGGTGTTTATTAGCTGTCATGTCAGCAGACGTGCAGGGATATTCTTATAAACCATGGCACCAAATAGTTGTATTTATCCTATTTGTAATAGCTGTAGGACTTGCAGAGGAGATTCTGTTTAGGGGAATCATTGCGGACAGTATTTATGAGTATTTCGGCAATTCAAAATCCGGAGTTATAGTATCCGTGATCTTGGGTGGCTGTTTGTTTGGCGTAGCGCATGTGACCAATATTCTGGCAGGCCAGTCCGTAGAAAAGACAATTATCCAGATGATAGCCATAAGTATGACCGGCATCCTATTTACTGCTATATACATACGACATAAAAATGTATATGCGGTAGCTATTTTGCATGCTGTTTTGGATTTCTTTACAATGTTTGAAGAGGGGTGCCTTGAAGGCTTTTCTCTGCAGTATACAAATACCGACATTGATTTTTGGGCAAGCTTAAAACAAAGCCTGACAAGTCAGAGTATTTTTATTATTGTTGCACTATTCGTCTTGCGGCCGTCCGTACTGAGAAAAATCGTAGCAAGAAAAAATCCGGAGAAGGAAATATAAATTCTTTATTAGAAGGCGACTATAGTACAATGTAGGCTTGGGATTTTCTGCATATAGAACGAAGGAGAAAAGATATAATGAATAAAATAATACAGGATATTGAACCATTAAAAGCTGCCGTAGGAAAAGCATTGGGAGAAGGCTCCGTTGTAGGTTGCGAAGTGACTTATGATGAAATTAAAGACGACGGCGTACAAGCACTTATGAAAAAACATTTTAATATGGTTGCTATCGGCAATGAGCTTAAGGCGGATTGCCTGTTTGGCTATAGTAACGGTCATTGTCCGGAGACAGAAGAGGTCATATTAAATGGTGAGAAGCTCATTGTTCCCAAGATGCATTTCGGACCGGCAGAGGCTGTGCTGGATGTAATCTATGAATGGAATCATGACCATCCCGATGAGTATATAAAAGTAATGGGACATGTAATGGTATGGCATTCCCAGACTCCGGAATATTTTTTTCATGAAGACTATGATAAAAACAAAGCATATATTTCCAAGACAGAAATGAATTTACGCCTTGAATGGTTTATAAAAACGGTTTTTGAACATTTTACCGGAGAGAATAGTAAGTACAAGGGAATGTTTTATTGTTGGGATGTAGTGAATGAAGCTGTGAATGATGCGGGAGGGTATCGTAAGGATACAGAGTGTGAAACGGAGCCCCTAAGTAGTGATAATCATTACAAGAATTCCAGCTGGTGGCGTGTATATCAAAGCAATGAATATATTATGAATGCCTTTCGTTATGCAAGTCGGTATGCGCCGGTAGATGTAAAGCTGTATTACAATGATTATAATGAGTGTCTTCAGAGTAAGGTGAAGGGAATTGTGGAGCTGATTAAGGCAGTGAAAAGTGCGCAAGATACCCGTATAGACGGCATGGGTATGCAGGCTCATTATACTACAGTAAGTCCAGATATTGTTGATTTTAAGAGTGCTGTCAGAGAGTACAGCAAGGTAGTTGATGAGATTATGTTTACAGAATGGGATATACAATCCTGTACCGATTTTGACGGAAGCCAGGAAAATCGTATTGATGAATACGAAAGAGTGGGTGTCAGATACTATAATTTGTACAATGCAATGAAAGAGCTTAAGGCAGAAGGCCAAAATATTATCGGGTTTATTATATGGGGGAATATTGACAAAAATTCATGGTTGCAAACTGCCACCTATATAGGAGGGGGGGCTACATCTCAAAGGAAGCATTTTCCCATGCTTTTCGATGATAATTATCAGGCAAAACCTGCTTATTGGGCCTTTGTGAATCCGTGCATAGAACAGAATATTTTTGGTAATTAGTCTGCGGCGGGGGTAACCCGTCGCTTTTTTTGTTCAAATATATATGTGATTATATACAGAAACCAAATGTCGAAATCTTGTATGCAAATCTGACCACATATCTTTGGGTTCTGACAATCTTCCCATTAGATTCATTTTAAAATAGACCCAGAAAGGAGCAGTAATGTATTTCGAAGTCTATTTGGATAGTATGTTCATAGTAAGCTTTGTACTGCATTTTTATCTGCTTTTACTCCTGCGCAGAACATTGCAGACAAAGGGTGGAACCGGCAGAATGATTCCGGGGGCTATAGTAGGGGGAATGGGAGCCCTGTTACCCTTTTTTATGGGCGGTAGCCCTTGGTTTCGTCTTATTTTCTCCACAGTACTTAGTACGGCGCTGATGTTGATGGTGGCATTTCGTTTTTCAGGTCTGAAGACTTTTTTTCTGCTTTGGGAAAGATTGCTTTTATGCTCGCTGCTATTAAGCGGAGGTTTTCTGTTCCTGTTTCAGATGTTTCCTTTTGCACAGGGGCTTATTGTCTCATTGCTGGGCGTATTGGGCGTGGGAGGAATATTGTGCTTATTTTTGGGGGCAGGCTGTAAACGGATGCTGGAAAAAAAGACTGATTGCCGGGTTGTATTACAACATAACGGCGACGCAGTGGTAATCCGGGCTTTGGTGGATACAGGGAACGGACTGACGGAACCCATAAGCGGTAAGCCTGTATCTGTGGTGGAAGAAAGTGTTTTGAAAGGTCTGTTTCATGAAGGGCTTCCACCGGGCAGAGTGATACCATACAGAGCAATTGGAACGGAACATGGTTATCTCATGGGATACCTGATGCCTGAGATACGGATCCAAATGCAGGGGGTAGAGCAAATATGCCGTGGAGTATACATAGCTGCCACACCGGATAAATTACAGGGAAACGGAAGAAATGATATTAAAATGTTGGTAAATCCACGTATGCTGCAACAAAATGAATACTGAATGAAAGTGGAAGGAGGAAACAGGGGATTATGAATTTGAAAATGATATTACCGGAAAAGTGGCGCTTGAAAGTATGCAAAATAGAGGCTGGTATGCAGGAAACGGAAGGGGCTGTTTATTACATAGGCGGCGCAGAGGTGTTGCCTCCGCCCCTTGACAGCGAACAGGAAAACAGGGTAATAGCAGACCTGTCCACGGATGCGGCTGAAGAGGCAAAGGCAATATTAATAGAACATAATCTGCGGCTGGTGGTATATATCGCCAAAAAATTCGATAACACAGGTGTGGGTGTGGAGGATTTGATATCTATAGGAACCATCGGCCTGATTAAGTCTATTAACACCTATAAAGCAGACAAAAAGATAAAAC
This sequence comes from Acetatifactor sp., assembly GCA_045597105.1. Classification (GTDB taxonomy): domain Bacteria; phylum Bacillota; class Clostridia; order Lachnospirales; family Lachnospiraceae; genus Acetatifactor. The sequence continues at coordinate 3,937 of JAZODQ010000026.1, read as the reverse complement.
TGGCTACTTATGCATCCCGCTGTATTGAGAATGAAATTCTGATGTATCTGCGTAAAAATAATAAGACCCGTTATGAAGTGTCCATTGATGAGCCGCTGAATGTGGATTGGGATGGAAACGAACTGCTGCTTTCTGATATTTTGGGCACGGACGAGGATATTATTTATAAAAATTTAGAGAATGAAGCAGAACGAAGGCTCTTGATTAACGCGGTAAGCAAGCTTACCGAAAGAGAGAAGACCATTATATATTTGCGCTTTGGCTTAGGCAGGAATGAGCAAGGATATGAAAATCAGGAGATGACACAAAAGGAAGTGGCAGAGTATTTGGGAATATCCCAATCCTACATATCCAGATTGGAAAAAAAGATCATGAAACAGTTAAAAAGAGAAATGAGTTTGCAGTGCTAGAGAAATAGTCCTACATTGGCAGATTGTTTTGCAAAATACGTATAAATGGTATATACTTATGGTATTGTTATATAAGGATGGATAAAATTTTGATCAGACGTGAAGATATATTGTCAATGGAATATCTGAAAAAGACAGATTATACCGGTTCTCATGAAGGCATGAGATATCGGATGGAAAATATAAAAGAAGAAGACAGAAATCTGCTTCGTGTGTATATATGGCCGGAGCCGTTTAATTTTGCTGTTACTCCTAAAGAGCAAAAACAGCAAATGGACTTTACCTTTGATGAGGACGGTATCTTGGATGCGGTGGCATGGATGAATGACCGTCTGTTTGCAGACAAGGAAAAGTGGGAAAATTCCGGACGTAATTGGGACACTTATCAGAGTCTGAAATAATGAAATGCTATATGGAGAAAAAATGTTTAATTATGTGATAAAGGATTTGGTGTCCGCATGTCGTTACTTGCCCTACGCAATGGTTTTTACGGCAATTGTAGCCATGCTGATATGGATGATTAATCGAAGGAGGCGAAAAGGCGGGAAGAAACCGGTAGCCATGGTTTCAACCACCTTTTTTGTTGCTTACGGACTGCTTGTATTGTTAATTACATTCTTGTCCAGAGAGGAAGGCGGAAATACCGGCATGTATTTAAAGTTATTTTCCTCATTTGGAATTAATAACAGAAACAATGCTTATATCATTGAGAATATTTTGCTTTTTGTTCCGCTTGGGCTGGCAGGAGCATGGCTGGGGGTGACGCGAAGCTGTTTTGTCAGTGTTTTGTTTGGTGTGGGCTACAGCTTTTTGATAGAGAGTTTGCAGTATGTTACAGGAAGAGGTGTTTTCCAGCTGGATGATATCCTCACGAATACGGTTGGGATGCTGCTGGGGTGTCTGCTTTACAAAGTCTGCAACTTACTATTTAAACGGAGAGGATAAACGTAATGAGTAGATACAAAAGAGCGGTGCTGATATTATATGTAATATGTCTGGTGTTGGTATTGGGCATCGTGGGTTATATGGGCTTTTTCGGTAAGCTGAAAGTGGAAAATCCCAGAAAGCAGGACAGATGCCGTGAAGTGACCGAATACAGCAAAGAAATCCTAGAGGATGCAAGCTGCCCTGACGGCAGAAAAATTATATATCGTTGGAATCTGAAGGATATTTCAAAAACAGGAGAGTTTTTGGGATTTTACTCTGCACATCAATATGTAGAGGTAACTATTGCAGGTGAAAGCGTGTACAGTATTTATCCGGATGAAGGGAATGCTTTCGGAAATACCACTGCCTGCAGTTGGACCATGTTCCCGGTATATGAAACGGATGAAGGAGCTGTTATTGAAATCAGGATGATTCCGGTTTACCCGGGTACCGGAGAAAGCGAGCTCACGATTTACCAGGGGTCTGAATTAAATATTTATTTGCAGGCGCTTACTTCATCTCTTGCGGTGTTGATAATAAGTGCATTTGCTATTTTGATAGGGCTGGTTCTGGTTATATTAACAGTATGTTATGCCCGTAATGAGGGATACGACCATAATTTGGCTTTGCTTGGTATTTTTTCTGCAGTAGCAGGTATGTGGAAAATTACGGATACGGATTTTTCTCCCCTACTATTTTCAGGAAATACATTGGTGTTGTCTTATATCACTTTGAGCATGCTGCTTGTGGTTCTGGTACCCTTTGTACTTTTTATTAAGGCACAGTTCGAAGAAGGTAAATATCGCATTTTGTATGGGCTGTGTTATGTTTCCATTACAGTCTGTCTGGTACTTTTAATGCTTCAGATGTTGAATATCTGTGATTTAAGAGCTTCCCTGTTCGTTTGTCATGTAGCAATGGCTGTAAACATTGTATGTTTGGTTGTTATACTCATGAAGGAAGCTTTGAGAAAGCAGTTGAATGCAAAGCTGAAACTTACAATTGCAGGTACGGTGTGTGCTGCAATAGGCACTTTCGCAGATATGAGTATCTATTATTATACCGGCACCTCACAAACGGCTTTTTGGGGGCTTTTGAGCTTTGTGTTATATGTAGTTGCTATGGCAGCACTGAGTCTCAGAGAGACGTTAAGTATGACCAAGGATGCATTATATCGTGCGGAGGCAGCGAACCGGACCAAAACCATCTTTTTGTCCAATATGTCCCACGATATCCGTACGCCTATGAATGCAATCATCGGTTTTACAAAGATTGCAAAGAAAAACATGCAGGATATCAATCGTGTAGAGGAATGTCTGGATAAAATCGATGCCTCCAGTACGCATCTGCTGAGACTGATAAATGACGTATTGGATATGAGCCGTATTGAAAGCGGTAAGACTTTGCTGAAGGTGGAGAGCCATAATGTTCGCGATATGATTCAGAATGTATATGATGTATTTGAAGAGCAGATGGCTGAAAAGAATATAGATTTTACCATGGATTTGATTGATATCAGAGATTGGGATATTTACTGCGATTTGCTGCGTATCAATCAGGTGATTTATAACTTGCTGAGTAATGCGGTGAAGTATACAGAGCCGGGAGGCAAGGTGGACGTAAGCATCACACAGCTGCCGGACAGAGATCAGGAATGGGCCTATTATGAATTCCGCGTGAAGGATACGGGTATCGGTATGAGCCAGGAATTTACCAAACATGCTTTTGAAATGTTTGAGAGAGAACGGAACAGTACCGAAAGTAATGTACAGGGAACCGGCCTGGGGCTGGCCATATCCAAAGCTGTTACAGAGCTTGCAGGAGGTACCATAGAGGTGAACAGTGAGCTGGGTAAGGGTACGGAATTTATCATAAAGATTCATTTCCTGCGTGCAGAACCGGCGAAAACAGAAGAAATAGTAGTTGTTGATGAAACGGCGAATTATAATAATAAGAGAATTCTTCTGGTGGAAGACAATGAGCTGAATCGTGAAATTGCATTGGAGATATTAAAAGGTAGCGGTTTCATGGTAGAAGAAGCAGTGGATGGTGTGGAGGCCGTGGAAAAGGTAAAGGATGCGGCAAGCGGTTACTTCGATTTGATTTTAATGGATATCCAGATGCCCAATATGGACGGTTATGAGGCAGCACGCCGTATCAGAGTGTTACCGGAGTCTGATAAGGCCAATATTCCGATTATCGCCATGACGGCCAATGCATTTGATGAGGACAGACAGAATGCTTTTGATGCCGGCATGAATGACCATATTGCCAAGCCTATCGATATGAAAATATTAAATGAAGCACTTGAAAAAGCATTAAGAAAACTATCTGACGATTAACTCGTCAGGTAGTTTTTCATTGTGCGCAGGGCATTTTTTTCCAGACGGGAGACTTGTGCCTGGGAGATGCCGATGAGGCTTGAAACCTCCATTTGTGTCTTGCCTTCAAAGAAGCGTAGGGTAATGATTTCGTGCTCCCGTTCGTTCAGTTTTTTCATGGCATCTGTCAGTGAAAGATGTTCAATCCAGTTTTCTTCCTTATTTTTCTTGTCACTAATCTGGTCCATAACATAAAGGGTGTCACCGCCTTCGTTATAA
>JAZODQ010000025.1:0-8170 GCA_045597105.1 Acetatifactor sp. | reverse complement strand
CATACCGATAATTAATTTATCCAGTCCGGCCTTCTGCCTGGTACATCCGGCCGCGTAATCAATCAGTTCCTGCACCAGCTTAAGCCCTTCGCTGATTTCATCCTTACAATCCTGTGTCACCAGAAACTTCACACGCTTTTCGTCATAGGCGCCGATATAAGGTTTCAGCACATCGATACCACTGTTTTCGCAGCCAAGACCCAACACCAGCACACCACCTGCATTGGGATGCTGTATCAGATCCGCCAGAATACGTCTGGTATTTTCCTGATCTTCCCCCATCTGGGAACAGCCGTAAGGATGTGGAAAGGCAATGACCTCATCCACGCTTCCCTTCACATAAGCGTTGCCCTGCCTGGCAATGGCCGTCGCCACATTATTGACACAGCCAACCGTGGGAATAATCCAGATTTCATTACGCACACCCACACTACCGTCGGCCCTGTGAAAGCCCATGAAAGAATCCGCTCCCGCGGCCTGTCCCTCTTCACATTCCACGGGCTCATAATGATACTCCAGCAGTTCTCCCAGACCCGTTTTCACATTGTGGGTATGTATCCAGTCTCCTTTATGTATATCCTCCGACGCTCTCCCTATGGGATAGCCATACTTGATTACTTCACTGCCGGTGGGGATATCCGTAAGGGCCACCTTATGTCCTGCCGGAATGTCTCCCTGATCCTTTAACGCCACTGCACAATTATCCTTTTCATGTATTTTCAGAAATTCTTGCATAATGCCTTCCTCATACCTAATTCTCTGATTTCTGTCAAATATGCTGTTACTGCCTCCGTGAGACCTGCCACCTCATTCATATCCTGTCCGAAGAAATCCTCCCTGCCCAAGAATGCCCGTACAAACTCCTTCGCATCTTCTCCACTGTACTGTGCAAAGAATTCCAGCACCCCGGCGTCATCCTTTATCTGATATTCCTGCCCGTCTCTGTGACCTATGAGTGCCCCTTCCCGCAGTTCACTTCCTGTGTAAAATGCCATCAGCGCAGCCAGGGAAAAGGTCAGATGGGCCGGAAGCTTGCCGGTTTGCTCCACATATCCTAAAAAGCTGGGCATACATCTGGCTTTCCATTTGGACACAGAGTTTAAGGAAATCGCAAGGAGCGCATGCTTCACATAGGGATTCTGAAATCTGGTGATAACCGCCTGAGCAAATGCCTCCAGCTCTTCCTTAGGTAGCGTCAGGGTGGGAATCACCTCGTCATAAAGAGTATGCAGCATAAACTCCCGAATAGTCTCATCCTCCATGGATTCCTTTACATAATCATTTCCTGCCAGATAGGAGGCCAGTACGAAGGAAGTATGAGCGCCGTTTAAGATGCGCACCTTACGCTGCTTGTAAGGCTTTTGATTGTCCGTATATATGACGGGCAGACCAGCCTCGTGAAGAGGTAATTCTCCGGAAATATCCTTTTCACTCTCTATCACCCAAAGAGCAAAGGGTTCACCGGTCACTAAACATTTATCCTGATAGCCCAGCTGCTCCCACTCCTGTTCCTGATTCTCTCCGGGATAACCGGTGATAATGCGATCCACCAACGTAGAAGTAAACACGCAGGCCTGATTCAGCCAGTTCACGAACTCCTCTCCCAGCTGCCACAGCTTTGCAAATTCCAGCACACACTTTTTCAACATGATACCGTTATCGTCAATCAGCTCAACAGGAAGCATCACCAGACCTTTATCCGGTGCTCCGTCAAAGGTCCGGAATCTGTGATATAAAAACTTAGTCAGCTTACCCGGAAAAGTCTGGGGCGGACAGGCTTCCAACCGATCACTTCCATCAAACACAATACCGGCCTCCGTGGTGTTGGACACCACAAAGCGCAGGGTATCCAGCTCTGCCAGGGCCATATACTTCTCATACTCCGTATAGCAGTCCACTGCATCCGCCACAGAACTGATTCTACGGTTTAACACCTTTGCCTCTCCATCCACAATCCCCCGAAGGGATACGGTGTACTGGCACTCCTGCTCATGAAAAGCCTCCAGGCTGCCAAAGGGAATAGGTTTCACCAGCACAATATCGCCGTCAAACACGCCCTTTTCATTTGCAATATCTATCATATAATCCACAAAACCACGCAGAAAATTACCTTCACCGAACTGCACTACTTTAACAGGTCTGCATATCTTCCCGGTTAATGCTCTGTTTATCCTTTTCATACCTTCCTCCCATTCTGCCCTACCGGCCACTTGCGCACTTTCCTATGGAGATTAGGGTGTCAAAAGGTGGTTTTAGAATTATCCCAAGGCAATTTGCACACAAATATATAAACGCAAACAACTGCAACGTGCTGCCAAACTAACCGGTAACTACGACTAAAGCCTCTCAGCAAAGGCTTCGAGCCTAGTCTTCGTAACCGGTGGATTTTGTCAGTCACTAAAAACGCAGTTTAGGTGTTTGCTTATTATATATTTGTGTGCAAATTGCTATGCTATGTTTTTCAAAACCACCTTTTGACACCCCAATCCTATAGAACAAAAAATATGTACTTCTATGTTCTATGTTACTTCTATTCAAATTCCCAGTCAATGACCAAAAACTTGTCTTCATCACTTGCTAAAATACATATTTTTTGCCATCTTTTCGGAAATGTATTCCAAATGATATGCTTTCGTAAAAACCTTCTTGAAAAAGGAAATCTTATTCGTTATAATTCAGCTAAGAGTTTACTTGCAGGTGTATCTGTACCGGTATATCCAAGTTGCCTATTATTTGGAGGAGTAATCATGAAAAAATTTATGGATCAAGACTTTTTGTTGGAAACAGCTACTGCACAGAAGCTTTTCCACGAATATGCTGAGAAAACCCCTGTTTTAGATTATCACTGTCATATTAATCCCAGAGAAATCGCTGAGGACAGACAGTTTGAAAATATCACTCAGGTATGGCTGGGTGGCGACCATTACAAATGGCGCTTTATGCGTTCCTGTGGTGTGGAAGAAAAGTACATCACCGGCGATGCTTCCGATTATGACAAATTCTGTAAGTGGGCTGAGTGCCTGGGCAAGGCCATCGGTAATCCCCTGTTCCACTGGAGCCACCTGGAGCTGCAGAGATACTTTGGTTACAACGGCGTCCTTTCCAAAAAGACCGCCGATGAAGTATGGAACCTGTGTAATGAAAAGCTGGCACAGCCTTCCATGAGCGTGCGCAACCTGATCAAACAGAGTAATGTAACTCTGATTTGCACCACCGATGACCCTATCGACTCTCTGGAGTGGCATCAAAAGATTGCCGAGGACACCACCTTCGACGTGAAAGTGCTCCCCGCGTGGAGACCTGACAAGGCAATGAATATCGAAAAGCCCGACTATCTGGAATATCTGGATAAGCTGGCAGCGATATGCGGCATGGTGGAAATTGCTACCTTTGAAGAGCTGAAGACAGCCCTTCGTCAGCGTATGGACTTCTTTGCTTCCATGGGCTGCAACGTATCCGACCACGGCCTGGAATATGTAATGTACCAGCCTGCCACCGATGATGAAGTGGAGGCCATCTTCTTAAAGCGACAGAACAGATGCATCCTGACCAAGGAAGAGGAAATCAAGTTCAAGACTGCTTTCATGCTGTTCGTAGGTCGTGAATATCACAGACTGGACTGGGCAATGCAGCTGCACTACGGCTGTAAGCGTGACAACAACACCTCTCAGTATAAGAAGCTGGGCCCCGATACCGGTTACGACTGTATCAACAACTCCGCTCCTTCCGACCAGATGGCAGATTACCTGAATGCACTGGCTATCACAGACCAGCTGCCCAGAACCATTCTCTACAGCCTGAACCCTAATGACAATGAAGCCATCGGCACCATCTTAGGCTGTTTCCAGGACTCCACTGCTATCGCAAAGATTCAGCAGGGTAGCGCTTGGTGGTTCAATGATAACAAGACCGGCATGATCAATCAGATGGTTTCCCTGGCAAACCTTGGCAACCTCTCCGGATTCGTAGGTATGCTGACCGACTCCAGAAGCTTCCTGTCCTATACCAGACATGAATACTTCAGACGCATCCTGTGTAACTTAATCGGTAACTGGGTGGAGAACGGTGAATTCCCTGAGGATTACGATATCCTGAGCGAAATTGTGACCGACATCTCCTACAACAATGCAGTGAGATACTTTAAGTTCCCTCTGTAAATTGTAAGAACTTCCCATAGCAAGTAAAATTTAAGCCTGTGTACTTACGTCATGTAAATACACAGGCTCCTTTTATTCCGCTATTCTCCCAGTTTCAGCACATCCTCCTCTGCCCCCATAACCATAATGGAGTCTTCCTTGCCAAACACATGTGTAGGATGAGGCAGGGGGATAATCCTACCCTTTTCTTTCATCGCAAGCACGCTCACCTTATATTGGCTACGAATGGACAGCTCAATCATATTTTTACCCTTCCATTTCTCAGGCACAGCAATTTCAAAGATACCCACTCCATTTGTAAGCTCAATAAAATCAAAGATATTATTGGCACCAAATCTGATAGCCAGTCTTTCCGCGACCTCTTTTTCTGCATAGGATACATAGTCTGCACCGTTTCGCAGCAATAACTTCCGATGCACCTCTTTTGCTGCTCTGGCAACAATAAATTTACATCCCAAATCCTCTAATATAACTGTAATTTCCAAGGCTGTCTGGAAATGGTCACCGATGGCCACAACCGCAAAGTCAAATTGGTCCACACCTATGGTTGCCATAAACTTTTCATCCGTAGCATCTCCTATGAGAATCTGCTGAATCAAACCTACTGCCGCATCCGCTCTTTCTTCACTGATGTCGATGGCCATGACCTCGTGTCCGTTCTCCTGTAATTTCGTGGCCATGTGGCGTCCGAAACGTCCCAGACCGATGATTAATACTGATTTCATACTTTGCCTTCCTTTCTATTCCCTTATCCTTCTATCCAATCTGTATATGCTCCAGAGGCAATCTGGAAGCGGTTACCTTCTTATCTCTTGCGAACGCCAAAAGCATGGTTATGGAACCCACACGGCCGCACAGCATCATAAATGCCAGCAACATCTTGGATACCATGCCCAAGGACGGTGTGATACCCATGGTAAGTCCCACTGTAGCCATTGCAGATACCGTCTCAAACAATGCGGTCAACAGCGGCAACTGCTCTATTGCGGAAATAATCACCGCCACAATGGTGGTTAGCAGCAAATATGTCATAAAAATACAGGATGCCGTTCTGGTAATTCCTTCTTCTATTCTGCGTCCAAAGGCCTCGATATTTTTCCTGCGGCCAAAGGTTGCAAAAATACTGATACATAACACCCAGAAAGTGGTAGTTTTAATTCCGCCGGCCGTAGAGCCTGTAGAACCACCGATTAACATCAGCATAATCATCAAAAAGACTCCGGCCTCACTCATCAATGTGAAGTCCACAGTATTAAAGCCCGCCGTTCTGGTAGAAACAGACTGAAACAGACTGGCCAGTACTCTCTCTCCCCAATGCATATCTGCATAAGCAGCACTTCCAAACTCCGTGAGAAACAAACCCAGCATACCGATAACAATTAGCCCTACGCTGATACTAAGCACCATTTTGCTCTGTAGCATCAGTTTTTTAAATCGGAAACGTTTCTTTCCCAGGTCATACCACACCAGGAAGCCCAGACCGCCTATTATAATCAACAGCATGATAATGATGTTCACATACCAGTTATTCTGTAAACCTGTCAGGGAAGAAAACTGCCCTGAGGTACCTCCCATCAAATCAAATCCTGCATTACAAAAAGCCGAAATGGAATGGAATATGGAAAAATAAATCCCCTTTTTCCAACCGAACCTTGGCACAAAATCAAGTGCCAAAAGGAAAGCTCCCAGCGTTTCGAAACAAAGTGTACCGGCCACGATAAATTTGGTTATATGCACAATACTACCAATATGGGGAGCCGATATGGAATTCTGCATCAGGGAACGCTGGCTCAGACTAATTTTTCTACGAATCAATATCAGCGCCATGATACCCACCGTCATAAATCCTACGCCTCCCACCTGTATCATGGAAAGTATGACCAGTTGTCCGAACAGACTCCAATGGTTAAAAGTATCATACCGGATAAGTCCTGTCACGCAGGTAGCAGATGTGGCCGTAAAAAAGCAATCAGATACCGGCGTCCATATGCCGTCATTGGTTGCAATCGGAAGTGCAAGTAGCAATGTGCCAAGCAAAATAATTGCACAATATCCCAACAAAATCAGCTTCATGGGAGATATGTTTCTAAGTTTCTTTTTTTTCTGTTTCATAATATCAGATACCAACCCTCTTATTTTCAACAGGAAAAGCCCTGTTCCGTCCTATTTTATTACGAAACAGAGCTTTTGTAAATCTTACACACTATTTTTAGGAATTTTAATTAGTATTCCATGGGCTTCTCTTCGCCGTTTAATACACGGAGCGCACCCTGGGTCAGCGCCAGCAGCTCATCCTCACCGGGATATACGGTGAAAGGAGCGATGAAGCCGGCCATATCCTTCAGTGCTTCCACTACGTCTGCATTGTATGCAATACCACCGGTTAAGATAATCTGGTCTACCTTACCCTTCAGTACACAAGCCATGGAACCCATATCCTTAGCAATCTGATACAGGAAAGCTTCCTTTACGGCTGCTGCCTTTTCATCGGTAGCTGCCATCTTGTTTACTTCACGCATATCGTTGGTACCCAGATAAGCATTGAAACCACCCTTACCTACGATCTTGCTGTATACTTCCTTCTCAGTATATTTACCGGAGAAGCACATCTTAATCAGCGCACCGCTGGGAACTGCACCTGCACGCTCAGGAGAGAATGCACCATCACCGTCCAGCGCGTTGAATACATCTACGATTCTGCCGCCTTCATGAGCACCTACGGATACACCGCCGCCCATGTGAACTACGATTAAGCGCAGCTCTTCATAAGCCTTACCGGTTTCCTTTGCATATCTCTTTGCAACTGCTTTCTGGTTCAGTGCATGGAATACACTGGTACGGGGCAGTTCAGGTACACCGGAATATCTTGCAACGGGAGCCAGCTCGTCTACTACTACAGGGTCTACGATATAAGAAGGCACACCGATTTCATCACCGATTTCTCTAGCCAGAATACCACCTAAATTGGAAGCATGCTGTCCCTGGAAACCAATCTTTAAATCATGCAATAACGCATCCGTAACTGCATAAGTACCGCCGGGAATAGGCTTTAACATACCGCCGCGTCCTACAACTACGTTCAGGGATTTTACATCAAAATTCTTTTCAGCCAGCAGGTCAGTGATAATCTTCTTACGGAAGTCCTTCTGGTCTACAATGGAGGCATACTGACTGATTTCCTCAGTAGAGTGTCTCAGGGTCTCTTCGAATAATAAGGTCTCATCCTCGAATACACCGATTTTGGTGGAGGTGGAACCGGGATTGATAATCAAACTTTTAATGGACATAATCTGTTTCCTCCTAAAATTATTATGATAAATGGTACCTTCCTACTGTACCTTCTTTAACTCTTCTGCAACTACTGCTGCCAAAGCCATGGAATAAACCTTGGTCTCAAAGGTATCAGAACGGCTGGTCAGGATAACGGGCACCTTGGTACCGGTTAAGATACAACCATTCTTTACATTTACCATATGTACAATTGCCTTGTATACCAGGTTACCTGCGTGGATATCGGGGAATAACAGCACATCTGCATCACCCTGAATCTTACGGTCTGTTGCACCCTTATGGATTGCTGCTTCAGGATCGATAGCCAGGTCAAGGGACAGAGGTCCGTCGATGATACAATCGGTGATTTCACCTGCTTCACACATACGAGCCAGCTCTGCTGCTTCTACGGTAACAGGCATCTTGGGATTTACTACCTCTACTGCTGCCAGAGGTGCTACCTTGGGCATATCTACGCCACAAGCCTTACATACGGGTACGGTATTTTTAATGATACTAACCTTTTCCTCTAAGGTAGGGTATGTCATAAATGCAACGTCTGTTAAGAACAACAACTGTTCATATCCTTTTACCTCAAACACTGCAACATGGGATAAAGGTTTGCCGGTACGAAGACCAACTTCTTTATCCAGGATACTCTTCAAGAAAGATTTAGTATCTACTAATCCTTTCATATACATATCCGCTTTTCCGGAACTTACCAAAGAAACTGCTTTTAATGC
>JAZODQ010000024.1:0-3255 GCA_045597105.1 Acetatifactor sp. | reverse complement strand
CTACAGATTGTATACTGCTCAGATGGACGATATTGCATAAATGGATGATATTGCGTAAAAAGAATATATAAAAGAGTCAGGCCTTGGTGTGAACTTGTAAAATTAAAGTAGACATGACGAAAAGTCATGTCTACTTTTTGTTGTATTCACAGTAAAAATAAACCACCTGCTATGCAGGTGTGTCCCCAGACAGCTTTAGCTTCAAGTAAAAAACCTCCTTTGCTATAATGAGTGCAGGTTCGCCAACCGCACAAATAAAGCAAAGGAGGTATCCAGATGGATAAAAACAGTTTAGCACATACACAGTGGGAATGTAAGTACCATATTGTATTTGCACCGAAGTTTAGAAGAAAAGTTGTATATGGGAAGATAAGAGCGGATATTGCCAGAATACTAAGTGAACTGTGCAAAAGGAAAGGAATAGAGATTATTGCAGCAGAAGTGTGTCCGGATCATATACACATGTTTGTAAGGATTCCACCCAAGTACAGTGTGTCAGAAATAATGGGATATCTAAAAGGAAAAAGTTCGCTAATGATATTTGAAAGGCATGCCAACTTGAAGTACAAGTATGGAAATCGTCATTTCTGGTGTAGAGGATATTATGTCGATACAGTAGGTAAGAATGCAAAGAAAATCGAAGAGTATATCAGAAACCAGTTAAGAGAAGATTTGGAGTATGACCAAATGTCATTGAAAGAGTACATTGACCCGTTTACGGGTGAGCCGGTAGAAAAGGGCAAATAAAAGAGGCTCTTTAGAGCCAGCCCGTGACCGCAGTGCGGAAGGCGAACTTTTCAGAGCCTCTTTAGAGGCAAGCAGGGAACAGCGGCTTATAGCCGCAGAGCAAACCACCAGCTAAGCTGGTGGTGCTGATTCTTTGTGCTATTATTTTGTTCAAAGAATTGTTTTTTTGCCACTTTTTGCTATAATAAATTTGTTATTACAAGCATTTAGATAGAAAGGAATGGGGAAGAGATGATATTTAAATGTAAAAATTGTGAAGGAAATACGATATACAGTCCGGAAAAGAAAAAGATGGTCTGTCCGTATTGTGAAAGTGAGGAAAGCCATGAAAGAAAGGAATATCCTGACTTTGACAGTAATCTGACAATGTGTCCCAACTGTAGTGGTGAGATTTCTGTAGATGTACATACGGCGTCATCCAAGTGTCCGTACTGTGATAATTACCTGATTTTTAACGAAAGGGTAGAAGGGGAGAATTTACCTGCCTACGTGATTCCTTTTCAAATCGGTAAGGAAAAGTGTAAGGAGATGATCAAGGAGCAATTTAAAAAATGTACATTTGCACCCATGGATTTTTTGTCCGAGGTTCGTTTGGATACCATAGAGGGTGATTATGTGCCTTTCTGGCTGTTTGATTATGATACGGTAACGGACTTTTATGCGGAAGGTCGTAAGGTACGTAGATGGACGTCCGGTAATTATCATTACACAGAGACCTCTTATTATCAGATTCATCGAAATATGAGTCTGAATTTCCGCAAGGTGCCTGCTGATGCCAGTACACCCATGCCTGATGATGTTATGGACTTGATGGAGCCCTATGATTATAGCCAGTTACAGGCGTTTCAGCCGGAATATCTGTCCGGATTTAAGACAGAAAAATATAACTTGCCTGCTATAAAATATGTTGACCGTGTGCGAGTGAAAGTAATGCAGGATTTGGATGCCTTCCTAAAAAGCACCTATTCCGGATATAACAGTGTCAGCCCTATGTCAAAAAAGGTGGATTACAATAATGAAAATGCACATTATAGTCTGTTGCCTGTCTGGGTATATAACTATGAGTATGGCGGCAAAAAATATCCTTTTTATGTAAATGGACAAACAGGAAAGATAGTAGGAAAAGTACCTGTTTCAGCCAAAAAGGTTTGGGCTTACGGTGGAACAATTTGGGGCGCATTAACCCTTATAATGCTGTTCTTTACATTTGCATTAATGGCACTGTAAGAAGGGAAGGAAACAGGAGGAAAGTAGATTATGGCAATGAAACAGTATTTTAAATATTTTACTGTCTGGTTTATCATTTTAGGAATTGCCTTTGCGGCTTTTATATTGACAAGGCTGGGTAAAGAGACGGTAGTCAGAACCAATGACCAGGCACCTGCAGAGCGTGTGTATGATTATGCTGATGTATTGACAGATGCGGAAGAGGATGCTCTTCGTGAGTATATAGCAGAGTGTGAAGAAGAAGCAAAAATTGATATTATTGTAATGACCATCAATGAGGATGTGGAGTCCCAGGGGGAATGGGAAAGTGTTATGGAGGCCAAAGCGGATAACTTTTATGACGATAACAACTACGGCTATGATAAACCGCGGGGCGACGGTACACTGTTGTTAGATAACTATTATGAAGGCCAGATGGGTACGGTGACCAGTACCTGTGGTGCGGTATATGAAGCTTTTGGATACTATGAGAATGAAGCAGTACTGGATGCGGTATATCAATATATTGATAACGCTCCCTATCATGCATATCGGGCCTTTGTTTCTAAATCAACCAGTCTGATGTTGGCTGAAAATCCGTCTTTGGTGTCACCGGAGAGTGGATTTATGTTGGTTATATTCTCCATCATTTGTCCGATTATTGTGGCGTTGATTTTTGTTGTGGTTAAGCTGAATCCCCGGAAGGCGAAAGATACCACACAGCCCAATACATATGTGCCAGAGAGCAAAGCACGTATGAATATCAGTACGGACAATTTCCTGCGTAAGAATACAGTGACAACCCGTATTGACACCAGCAGTAGCAGTGGTGGTTCCAGAAGCAGCGGTGGCGGCGGAAGAGGCGGTTCCCGAACCAGTAGAAGCGGCACCCGTCATGGCGGCGGTTCCAGAAGAAGATAAGTAAAAGCTATAAAAAAGCACCCACATGACGGTATGGGTGCTTTTGATTTTAAATATATAAAAATAAAAAATTAAGCCATCTCGTTTACAGCCTTGCTGATACGGGAAACTTTTCTAGCTGCATTGTTCTTGTGGTAAACACCTTTGCTTGCAGCCATCTCGATAGTTTTGGTAGCAGCAGCGAGTTCAGCCTTAGCAGCTTCCTTGTCGCCGGTAGCGATTACTGCATACACTTTCTTGATAGCAGTCTTAACACCGGATTTGATAGCTTTATTTCTGTCAGCTTTAACGCGTGTTACTAAAATTCTCTTCTTTGCAGATTTAATGTTAGCCAAGTCGTACACCTCCATTTGATATAGAATAAGTTATCAATTGTTTCAC
>JAZODQ010000023.1:0-2779 GCA_045597105.1 Acetatifactor sp. | reverse complement strand
TGCGGACAAAAAGACTAAAGCAGTGATGTTTGGTTTCAGCAGTCTGTTTCTGGTGATTGCCATTGGTTGCTATGAATCCTATATGTTTGTATTTATCATAGCATGCGTGCTGAGCTTTGTGGTAAAGCGTATGACAGAAGGGAAACAAAAAAAGCAATTGCTTCGCTATCTTGTATATGGTGTGGCAATCTGCGGTGTGAGTCTGATACTTAGAACCATCATCATTGACGGTGTGGTGCTGATATTCGGACTGCAGGACCAGGAAGGCATCCTTCGTACCAGAAGTATGAGCGAAGCACTGGCATGGTTTAACGGTGAAAAGAGTATCGTAGATCTGGTGTATATCTGGAAACAGTTTTTTGTAGCCTACTATGCCAATGCAGCGGTTTATTTACCGATTACCATATTCGTGTTAGCCATGTGTGCGATTCTGGGTGTTGCCTTTTGCCAGAGTATCAAAAAGCGGGATGCGTGGATTATGGTTGCAGCGTTGATGGTAGTACTGATTCCCTGGCTGTTACCGGTAATTGAGGGTGAGGTGACCCCTTATCGTTCAGCCCAGTATATTCCGGTAGTATCTGCTTTCGGCGTGCTTATGACAGGTTACTTTTTCAGAAAGGCTGCAGATAAACGATTGGTTGTGAGGCTTTGGGTCTTTGCTGCGGTATTTTTGTTGTATCATCAGACCTTTGAGATGAATAAATGGTTTTATGTGGATTATCTGAAGTATGAAGATGCCGTGCGATATATGGATGAACTGGCCATGGAACTAAAGCGAGATTACGATACCAATAAACCCCTGGTGATTACAGGGTCTCATGAGGTGCCCTATGCGATTGTGGAAGAGGGATATGTACCTTATTGGTCCAAGAAATATACCATTGTCAGTACGATGATTAATCTGGTGGATCCGGAGCTGCTTTCCCTTTATAATACAGAGCATGGATATGCCTATGTACAGACGCCTTTTTTGTCTGTGATTGACTGGGGCACCGGTGCTTTTTATCATACGGATGTACAGTTGGTTGAATTCATGCGTATGCACGGACATGACTTGACTGCAGACCATAATTATGATCATTATCTGGAAGCTTGGGAAATAGAGGAAGATATGCCCCATTGGCCAAAGGAAGGTTCCATTGTAGATATGGGAAGCTATATTTTGATTCATTTGTAGGTAGTAAAAATAGGAGATTTATAATCCGGAAGATAGAGTAGTGAGTATTGCTATTTCGGTAAAAAAGAGTTATCATACATTTAGGAAAACCGAAGGGAAACGGTTTGTAAGAGGATGTACCGAAGTAGTGAAGCATATATGGAAACGCTCAAGGCTGATTTGCTATATAGGGTTATTAATGGTGGTGCTTATCCTGAATGTGGTTTCATGGAGAAGCACCGCTTTTTGTGATGCTTATATTGCGTGGATATTTCCTATTTGGGTGAATACTTTTGGCAGACTCGCCGGATGGTTCCCCTTTTCGGTGGGTGAGTGGCTGCTGGTAGCCGGTGTAGTATTGGTGGTGCTGGCGGCAGTACATTTGGTGAGCTTACTATTGGTGATGTTGTTTGCAGGAATGAAGAAGTGCAGGAGCGTGGAAAACCACGGATGCGGACAACAAAGCTTTGTACAGAAATGGCAGAAATGGTGTAAAAGTTTTTTTGGTTTCTTTGCATGGGTAGTGCTTGTGGAGTGTCTGGTGATGACACTGAACTGTACCATCCTGTATCATGGGTCCTCATTGGCGGACAGATGTTTTGAACCTCGGGAGCAGCCTTATACATTGGAGGAGCTGATTCAGGTTCGCAATCTGGTGGTGGAGCGATGTAATGAATTGTCACTGCTGGTGCCCCGTGATGAAAAGGGAGATATTATATACACAGGAAGTGTGGACGAGCAGGGGAATTCCTTAGATTTGGAGGACAAGTCCATACAGGTGATGAAGCAGCTGGGACAAACTTATCCTCAGTTTGACGGCTATTATCCCAGACCGAAGCCCATGATGTTCTCTGATTTGATGTGCCAGCAGTATATGCAAGGGTACTACTTTTCTTTTTCGTTGGAAGCTAATTATAATGATGTGATGTGTTTTATTAATAAACCTGCCACACTATGCCATGAGTTAGTGCATTTGCGGGGATATCTTTTTGAGGACGAGGCAAACTTTTTAAGCTATGTGGCCTGTGTAGAATCCGACGATTTGATTTTTCAATACAGTGGCTACCTGAGTGTGCTTTATTATCTGGATAATGATTTCTATGCAGCTGTGGGCAGAGACTATGAGATATATAGTCTGCAGCCCATGATTTCACCACAGGTACATGAGGATAACACCTTTGTGACGGAGGAAGAGTGGGCGCGTATTAACGGAGAAGCGCTGATAAGTACAGAGGTAGTGGAAGCGGCTGCGGATACTTTTGTAGATACCACACTGAAGCTGAACGGTGTGAAAGATGGAAAGATTAGCTATAGCAGAGTAGTGGAATTGCTGCTTCGATATCATTTACAGTAAGCGGTAGGCGATACTGTGGACGAAAGGCAGGAAGTATATCAGTGAGAGATTGGGGACGAAAATGGTATAAGCATATATTGGCATTGGTGCTGTCTGCGGGTTTTCTCCTGGCAGCCGGCTGGAAAATGGGTATTTATTTCCAGACCAATGATGACAGATATATTGCCGAGATTCTGTCCGGTGTGGCTACAGGGCAGCCGGATGCCCGCATTAATTGTGTCAACTACCTGTTTACCTTACCCCTGTCCATGTTATATCGTATAACTACA
>JAZODQ010000022.1:0-19921 GCA_045597105.1 Acetatifactor sp. | reverse complement strand
TATGAATCAGCTCCGCCAGTACATATTGCTCAAAAACCGGCACTGTACAGGAATAAAATCCCAGTTCTTCCTCAAACCGTTCCAACAACTGTTCCGGTAATACCATATACCCGATTCGCATGGAGGGTGCAATGGTTTGGGAAAAGGTATTCAGATAAATCACCGACCCGTTTTTCGCAAGAGAAAATACCGTATCCTCATTCTTTTTGGAAATTGTCAGTTCCGAATCGTAATTATCTTCAATGATATAACCATTTCGTTTCTCTGCCCAGCGCAAATACTCATGTCGCTTGGATACACTGGCTGTGATACCGCTGGGGAAACTGTTAAAGGGCGTAATATGTAGCACGGTAGCCTCTGTCCTCTCCAGTTCAGTGGTTTTGATACCGTCATGCCCCAGCTCCAACATATCACAGGTCACATTGTTGGCACGATACACCTGATATATCTTTTTATAAGAAGGATTCTCTAAAGCAAAAATCCGTTTACTCCCTAAAAGCTGCACAATCAAACTGTAAAGATACTCCGCTCCCGAACCGATAATAATTTGCTCCGGACGTACCGTGATACCGTTATTTCTCGCCAGATATGCCGAAATACAGGTACGCAGTTCGGCACAACCATGATTCGGAGACTTAATTAAAATGCTTTCATTATAATCGGACAATACTTTGCGCATGGTCTTCGCCAGAACAGAATAAGGGAAATCGCACTTCACATTCTGTGCTTTTGAGACAGAAACAGGAACTGTCGCAACCGTTTCCGCCATTGCTGCGAAGTCATCTTTACGATAAATCACATAATATCCGCTACGCTGTCTGGACTCTATGTACCCCTCATCACAAAGAATGGAATAGGCATGCTCCACCGTGACAATACTGACCTCCGCCTCTTCTGCTAACAAGCGCTTGGAAGGCAGCTTGGAGCCGTATGCCAGCACACCTTTTACGATGTCATCACGTAACTGCTCATAGAGCTGCATATATGCAAATTTGTTTTCCGCCTGGTGAATATTGTATTTCATTTATCTCTGCATACCTCATATCTTTGCCTGTAGACAATCTTTTATCACTATGTTTATAGAATCCGTTTACTCCGCAAATTTGATCTCCGCATTGCCCATGGAGCACTCCAAGTCTACATTTTTAGTTGCATTATTATTTATATTATCACTTGACACGGCGCCTTCATACGTTTGATTATCCAACATGATTTTTCCCATTGCTCCGGATATTTTATAGTTATAATCTGCCTCTTTACCCTGCAATGTCAGTTCCATATTTCCCATTGCATTACTTAATTTCATGGAATCCGCTACATCCACGGTCGCCTTCATCTGTCCCATACGCAGGTTTGTTTCCAGATGATTTGCCTTAAGGCTCTCTACTTCAAAACTACCCATTCCAATATGCAATGTCATGGACTGTGCCTCTAAAATAACACCCGTTACAGCACCAGCACCAAGCTCTAATTCTACATTTTGAAACACTGCTTCGGCAGGAACATACAACAATATTTCACCGTCTGTTACATTTTCGATGCTACCACTGGATTTCGCGGCTATCAAATGTAATATATCATTCTCCACAAAGTACTGCAGCTTTCCATATTCCTCTGCCTGTATATAAAAGTTTTCGTCCTCAGACTCTACTAACTTAAGCATGCAGCCACCCACATTCGCCTGCAGGGATGCAATACCTGCACCCAAATCGGTTTTCGGTAACTCAGAAGTATAGATTTCTCTGGTGCTGTCAAATACAGACTGTTCATCTATATTATAAACTCCCATGTCTGCCAGATTATCCAAAGAAATATCTCCAAACTGCTCCTTTAAATCTGCAAGGGCATTCTTGTCACCGCTACTGATGGCATCAATTGCCTGCTGCACATCCACCTCGCCAAGCAGCCCCTTTATCTGATCCCAAGATATACTGTTTCCGTCATCCTTGTTACCGGAGGGCAACTCCAAATCCATGTTATCCTTAAAGTTCCCTACCATATC
This sequence comes from Acetatifactor sp., assembly GCA_045597105.1. Lineage (GTDB taxonomy): Bacteria > Bacillota > Clostridia > Lachnospirales > Lachnospiraceae > Acetatifactor. Next base: position 17,919 of record JAZODQ010000022.1, on the reverse strand, counting down.
TTCCAAGGGCTTACTCTCTTCCTCCCGTCCATTCCACCAGTTCCATACCAGAACCACTGCCAATACAAGAATTGCCAATCCTATAATCCCTTTTAAAAATTTCATCATAACTTCTCCTCTTTTCAAAACTACCCGATCACTTACATATTTCAACTGCAAATATAGTATTAATATATTCCTATCGCTTCCATGCAAGCTCCCGATTCATACAAAGTATATTTTACCATAAACAACATTTATATACAAATCTGCTCCATATATATACTTTGCACTCTTTTTTCATGCTTTTTTCCTCCATTGACCAATTCAGTACCAAATGTGGATAACTTACTGTGCTTTGTCGATTTTTGCAAGTTCTTGCAAATATTTTTCTGTAAACCATGTCATTTTTCTGTGTAAAACCCCTTAGAAATCCACCAAATCCACAAAGTTATCCACAATTACACATGTGTCATTTCTAGATTTTCACTTTGTCAGAAAGCATTTTCCATGATGTCATTCTTTCAAATGTTCTCCCAAAACTGCTCCACCTTTTCTCCCACTGTGGACAGACGTACATTTTCATATTTCATCCATTCTCTGGGATATAACTTGCGATAAGCAGGTTGCTGAAACCGTTCATCCAGTAAAGCTACAATACCTATATCCTCTGCAGTCCGAATCACTCTGCCTGCGGCCTGCAAAACTTTATTCATTCCCGGAAAGCGATAAGCGTAGTCAAAGCCATTATCTCCCTGTATATTGAAAAAGTTCTTTACAATTTCACGTTCCGGACATACCAGTGGTAATCCTGTGCCCACAATAATCGCACCTATCAGACTATCTCTTTTCAGATCGATACCTTCACTGAAAATACCGCCCAACACACAAAATCCAATCAAAGTCCCCGGCTCATCCACCTCTATCGGCCCATTGATTATTCCCTGAAAATCCAGTTCTTCATTCCCACGGAATCTACTCAGGAACTCTTCCCGCTCTTCCTCTTTCATATATTCCTGCTGTATAATACATTCACTCTCACCGGCAAATAGCTTGGAATACTTTTCATATATGGTATGCAGGAACTGGTAGGAGGGGCAGAAAACCATGTAATTTCCGGCCTTTTTGCTTACCAGCTCATTAATATAACATGCGATATTCAAATACTCCTCATCGGACCTTCGCGTATATTTGGTAGTCACATCGCCTGCAATAAAAAGCCCACGCTTAGCCGGATCGAAAACGGAATGTGCATATACTTCATAATCCTCTGCCTCACCGCCAAGCAACGCCTTATAATACTGAATCGGCAAAAAAGTGGCAGAAAACAAAATACTGCTTCTTCCTTTTGCCATGCATTCCTTCAGATTTTCGCAGGGATTCACACAGAAAAGCTTCACAATAAAGCTACCGTCCTCTCCTAACTGTGAATACTTCACATAATGCTCATCTACGCGCTCGTACATCTGCAAAAAATGACTTACATCAAAGTAAAAATCCAGGAGCCTGCTGCGAATATCCTGTAAACTTTGTTGCTGCGCTGCCTCCTCCTGCTCCGCAAGATACTCTTCAAGTACTGCATTCAAGCGCATTAATGGACGCACGAACTCATCTATCTCATCCAGAATCAAATATCCGGTACATTCACGTTTCATGGCAAGCAGGACTTTATTACACCGTTCCAGAAAGTGAATCAGCTTTTCAGCATACCCTTTTCGCACAAAGATGCTTCTTCCCTTGCCGCCTTTGTATCCGGCAGGCAGATTTGCTTCATCATAACGCTCGTTATTAATTCCCTCATTTTGCTCGAAAATGCCATCTGATATATCTGTCATATTTAATGTCAATTGCCCGGAAAGCTCGCTTTTACCAGCTTTTTTTAACTTTTCTGACGCAACCGTCACTTTAATATCTCGGCGCAACTCCACAAACCTTTCCTTCTGCAAAGCCGCACTGTACATTTCCCTTCCTCTATCCAGCAAATTGTGCGCCTCATCCACCAAAAAGAGATATTCTCCTCTGCTTCCGTCTGCAAAGAATCTTTTCAGATACACATGGGGATCAAACAGATAATTGTAATCTCCAATAATTCCGTCTGCAAACAGACTCATATCCAGACAAAATTCAAAGGGACACACCTGATGCTTCCTGGCATATTCTTCTATCTTCTCTCTGGTAAAACTCTCCTCATGAATCAGCAAGTCATACATCGCATCGTTGACTCTGTCAAAATGTCCTTTGGCATAGGGGCAATGCTCCGGATTACACTCTGTTTCTTCCATAAAACAAATCTTATCCTTCGCTGTCAGCACTACGCTTTTGAATTTCAAACCATTTTGGCGAAGTAAGGCAAAGGTATCTTCTGCCACAGTTCGCGTAATTGTCTTTGCCGTAAGATAAAAAATTCGCTCTCCCATACCCTTTCCCATAGCCTTAACAGCCGGAAATAGGGTTGCAATGGTCTTGCCCACACCTGTAGGTGCCTCTAAAAACAACTTTCTGCCATGATAAATGGTCCGATAGACATTTTCCACCAGTTCCTTCTGTCCTTCACGATAGGCAAAAGGAAAGGGTAATGCCTCAATGGATGCCTGGCGTTTCCGACGCCACTCCCAGGAATAGTCCGCCCACTTCCTATAGCCGGCAATCAATTCCTCAAACCATTTTTCCAGTTCTTCAAAAGTATAATCCTCATGAAAATACTTGATTTCCTCTGTTTCTATATTGCAATAAGTCATACGCACGCCTATTTCCGGTAGCTCCTGCTGTAAACTGTAAATATAGGCATAACACTTAGCCTGTGCTAAGTGAACCGGCACAGGCTTCCTCAAATACTCCAAATCTCTGTATGTTCCTTTGATTTCATCGATAACTACTCCGCCATTTGCATGTATGATACCGTCCGCGCGTCCTTCTACAACCAATATATAGGCATCCGTGGGCAAAGTATACTTCAATCCAACTTCTGCCTGGTATTCCACGCCCATACTACGCTGAATCTTACGGTGAATCTTGCCCCCCTCCAGCATGGCATTCTCCGGTGAAGCCGCATGACGATTATCAATATCACCGTGCCTAAGGACAAATTCCACCAGATTTCTGACGGATACACGTATCTCTCCCGGCGGCAGTTCCAAAACCGGCTCTGTGTTATCTGCTTTTTTTCTTACAATTTCTGCATCTGGCTGCATTACTCCTACTTTCCGACAACATATCTTATCCTGAGCTTTCTTCAAAATCAGGCACTATAAAGCACATCTGTCTACTCTTCAGATAATATCTCCTTTCATAGTACCCTATCTGGAATCCCCAGTCAAATCTTCCTAAGGCTAACTGCCAAACTCCACCATATAATCCCTGAAGCGCAGGGGCAACAGATTTCTTTGCAACTCCAAGTTCTTACGTTCCCGAATGGCAATCGTCCTGCAAAAGTGTCTAAAAAGCTCCTGATACTGCAGCTCTGACTCAGATGGTTCAAATCCTATGTCCTGTCCCAGTGCATCGCTCTCCTGCACCAGATACCACTCCCGAAACGCTGGATGTACGGCAAAAATGCCACGTTTTTCATCATAAATCATGAAGTTCTCTCCCGGAAAACGGTCCGCAAAATGGGGCATCATAAAGGTTATCACATTATTTTTCGGTCCGATTACAGCATACAAAAAGCCCTGTTTATCCTCTTCAAAACGTACAAAGCCTCGTAGGTGACACTCCTCATTCCCTGTGGCTCTGGCCAGCGTAAACACCTTGTGCAGATAGTTATCTGTCAAATTATCAAATAAATGTCCCGGTCGCACCTGACGTGCCAATCCATAGACCACTGCATGATATACTGCATCCGCTTTGTCCGTATCTTCGGATGCCAGTGCGTAACAGATGCGCAGGTAATCCTCTTCACCGAATTTGCGTTGTAGTGTACGCATAACCTTAATTGTCTTTTCTGCATCCGATACCACCGGTATATACTCTGCAAAGAGAAACAATTCTTCATTCAGACTAATCCTACACTCCTGATACTGGTTTTTATCTTCGTAAATACAATATATAGCAGTAAAGATACCTTCTATAGAATCTTCACATTGATATACAAGCATACTTTTCCTCCAAATCCGACAAAACTTCTATCTTGCCGCTCTACACATCAACAACATACCTCTGATGTAAACTCCTCTGATATGTCCTTCACTAATGTGACATTGTCTGCCATACCCTCCTGTGGCAGCCGCGTTAAAACTGGCCTACAGCCACCTGCAACTGTTCTGTGGGCGATATCCTGCCCACGTAATTCTGATCGTCAAACAAAGACATCTGTCTGTAACTCATCCCATCCTGCCCAAACCGGATCCTGTCACTTTTATCGGTCAAATTGCGAACGATATAGTCTTCTTCCAGCTTCGTGGGATACATCATTCTGCCATCACAGGTAATAAAGTATAAAGCACGTTTGAGTACCACACCTATTTTCTTTAAGTCCTCAAACCGAAGCCTTACACTGCGTCTGGCCGCAACAATTCTCCTGGCACTCTTCACGCCGATTCCCGGCACTCGTAGCAGCATCTCATAGGATGCCCTGTTCACCTCCACCGGAAACTGATCCAGATGCTTAACTGCCCAATCCTCCTTGGGGTCCAGAAGCACATTAAAGAAAGGGTGCTTTTCATCCAAAAGTTCCTCCGCCTGAAACCCGTAAAAGCGAAGCAACCAGTCTGCCTGATACAATCTATGCTCACGCAAAAGGGGCGGTCCCCCGGGCAATGCAGGCAGGCTACTGTCCTCATTCACATTCACAAAGGCCGAATAAAACACCCTTTTCAGTTCGAACTTCCGGTACAGACTCTGTGCCACCTGCATAATCTGATAGTCACTCTCTGGCGTGGCTCCGATAATCATCTGGGTGGACTGTCCTCCGCCTACAAATCTGGGTGCATGCCGGTAAAGCACCAGTTCCTCTTTGTTACTCTGAATACCATTTTGAATCTGACGCATGGGTGCAAGTATATTCTTACGGTGCTTATTGGGCGCCAACTCCCGTAACCCCTCTGCTGTGGGTAGCTCCAGATTCACACTCATCCTGTCAACCAGATACCCGGTACGCCGAATCAGCTCCGGGTCTGCTCCCGGTATCCCCTTCACATGTATATAACCGTTAAAATGATACTTATTTCGGAGCAACCAAATGGTGCGGTATATCAGCTCCATGGTAAAGCTGGGACTTTGCAATACACCTGAGCTCAAAAACAGGCCTTCGATATAATTTCTGCGATAAAACTCCATGGTCAGCGTACACACCTCTTCCGGTGTAAAAGTAGCTCTGGGCACGTCATTGCTGATACGATTGTGACAATACTTACAATCATAAACACACTCATTGGTCAATAATATCTTCAGTAGTGAAATACATCTGCCATCGCTACTGAAGCTGTGGCAGATGCCGCTGGCTTGGCAATTGCCCATGGACCTGCCGTCCCCCTTCCTGTCCACACCGCTGGAGGTGCAGGCCACATCATACTTAGCGGCATCCGTCAATATACCCAACTTCTCCATAATAGACATCCCCTGTACCTTATCCAAATACTCCATGGTCTCCCTCCTTTCTCGAAAATGAATCTCCAAGATATTTATTCTCAGAAAATTATCTACGCACGCAAGAACATCTGTTCTATTATTTATTTTACAATAGCACATATGTTCGAGTTTTGCAACGAGTTTTTACCTCTTTTCTGAAGAAGTATTTCAGTCTATTTTATCGTTGATTGATAAAATAGACATTTTTGTTTAAAATTCGTAGAGAAGTAAAAAATAAAAACAAAATCCCTATTTATGTGACCATGACAGTATTTTTTCTGTGTATATATATGTAAGGCCTTAACAAAGCAGAAAGGAAGCATTATGGAAGATAAAGACATTATTCGTTTATTCCGGAAACGTTCCGAAGAGGCAATACAGGAGACAGCAAAAAAATATGGGAAGTACTGTCACTCTATTGCATATAACATTTTGTATAATGAACAGGATAGTGAAGAATGTGTCAATGATACATATTTTAATGCTTGGGAAAATATACCGCCGCACAATCCTAATAAATTATCCTCTTACTTAGGGAAAATTACACGTAATCTGGCATTAAATAAGTGGGATTATTATAATGCTGATAAAAGAGGAAATGGACAGGTTCCTATTGTTCTAGAAGAGTTACGGGAGTGTATTCCTTCATCGGATGCTGTAGAACATGTTATCGATGAAATCCATTTTGAAAACATATTTAATCGTTTTCTTGCCGCGCTTCCCAGACAGAAAAGAATCATTTTTATGCGAAGATACTGGTATTTGAGTTCTGTAAAAGAAATATGTGCGGACTTTCACATGAGCGAAAGCAAAGTAAAAATGATATTGTTAAGACTGAGAAGTGATTTCCGCATGTTTTTAGAAAAGGAAGGAGTTCGTTTATGAACGAAAAAAGAATTTTAGATTTGTTCAATAATGTAAATGAAAAATATATAAATGAAGCCAATCCTCAGAATAGTCATCATAATAATTTTAGACTTAATCCAATTGCTGTAGCTGCTTGTCTGTGTCTCATCGTAATTGCCGGCTTTGGAGTATCTCAGTATATGCAAACAGAAACTATCGAAAAATATTATACTACTAATATGGGAGAAGTTTCATCTATTTACGAAGGGGTACTTCTTGCCGAAAATATATCTTATGAAGATGCAATTGACACAAATATTCTGTTGTGCTACACGGGAACAGACTTGCCCCTTCGTGTTGATGACTGGAAAACCTTGTCTGTTTCAGCAAATTATGAAGATTATGATATGACATTGAATTGTGCCTTTAATGGTGAAACTTTTACTGTAAACGAAGAAAATGCCATAGATATGATTCAATATGGAGATACTACCATACACATATATAAAGCAGAAACTACATCTGAGTATGATTTAGCTTATTATGCTGTCTTTGAATACCAGAATGTTTGCTATGAATTGCGTACGTATTCCAATGATAAGGAACGCATTTATGATATATTGCAGGCTTTTTTAGGCGTACCTGATGATGCGTCCGAGAATTCTTCTGATAGTAAGCACAACTTTACTGACGTTTTAGGGTATCGTGATTATTATGTTAAGATGGAACAAAACACCCCGGGATTTGTGATTCAAAAATATTATACAGAACTAGACGGTATCGAAACATGTATTGCAGAAGTGTTCGGTTATGTGGTACCGGGGCCGGAAGCATATAGCAAAGACCTGGATGGGGATGGAATAAATGAACTAATCTGTAATTGTATATATGGTACCGGTGCGGAGAGGGTCTATGTTTATCGAAACAATAACGGCGTTATAGAAAAGGGCTGGCTTTCTTATGATTCATGGGATGCCACCCTGTTTCCAGGCATTGTGAATCATGGTGCCGGCTATATTCAAGAAAAGTATATTTCGGAAAATGATACCTTTGAAATTACGTATTATACGGAATCAGGCACGGCTAGTGTTATCTTAGAGGACATGGCTATGTTTGAATTTCAAGAATTTGTTGAATTAAATTAAGTTTACTGCCTCCATCTCCTTTGGCAATAATCTGTATCACTAAAATCTCAAAAAACAGTTGCAAAATCAATGAAAAAGGAGTTAAATGATATAGTGATATTTTTATAGAAAATAGGAGTTTTTATTATGTCAAAGATTTCCATACCCGAAGGATATAAATCTGACTTAAATTTGTATCAGACCCAGGTAGCTATCAAAACAGTAAAGGACTTTTTCCAGAATCTTCTGGCAGAAAGACTGCATCTGCTACGCGTGTCTGCGCCGCTTTTTGTAGATCCGGCATCCGGTCTGAATGATAATTTAAATGGTATCGAGCGTCCCGTGCGCTTTGATTTAAAATGCCAGTCTGAAAAAGAGGCTGAAATCGTTCAGTCCCTGGCAAAATGGAAGCGTTACGCACTGAAGAAATACGGTTTCCAGCCCGGTGAAGGTCTGTACACCGATATGAGTGCTATCCGTCGCGATGAAGATGTAGATAATATTCACTCCATCTACGTGGATCAGTGGGACTGGGAAAAGATTATAACCAAGGAAGAACGCACCCTGGACACCCTGATGGATACTGTTAAGAATGTATACAAGGTACTGCGTAAGACTGAGAAATACATGGCAATCCATTACGATTACATAGAGGAAATCCTTCCTCATGATATTTTCTTTGTTACTACACGTGAACTGGAGGAAATGTTTCCTAACTACACGCCCAAGGAGCGCGAATACTATATTACCAAGGCCAAGGGTGCTGTTTGCATCATGCAGATCGGTGACAAGCTGGAATCCGGTGAGCCTCACGATGGCCGTGCTCCCGACTACGATGACTGGAGTATGAATGCGGACATTCTGGTATATTATCCTGTTTTGGACATTGCTCTGGAGCTGTCCAGTATGGGTGTACGTGTGGATAGCGAGGCACTGCTTTCCCAGCTGGAAAAAGCAGGCTGCAATGACCGTAAGGAACTGCCTTTCCATCAGGCAATAATCAACGATGAACTGCCCTACACCATCGGCGGCGGTATCGGACAGTCCCGTATTTGTATGTTCTTCCTGAGAAAGGCACACATCGGTGAGGTACAGTGTTCTCTGTGGCCCGATGATCTGGTAAAGGAAGCGGCTGAAATCGGAATGGAATTATTATAAACGCAAAAAGCTATGAGACTGAGGTGCAGGAAAACACCTTATATCTCATAGCTTTTTTACTTATTTCACTATAAATTCACACTCCCAGTATCCTTTGACTCCCAAAGGCTGATCCGCCTTGCTTAACCCATAGAAGGTTTCAAGAATCAGGTGATACTCCTTTCCTGCAGTCAGCTGCTGTCCACTCAGCTGCAATTCCATTTGTGCCACTCCGTCAACAACCATTGCAGATATTTCGGCAGGCAAGGTCACATCCACATCTGCGCCGTTTGCATCCACTACTTTTACCTCTGCAACGGACACCCCTTCCAAAAATCTAAAGGGTATTTTATCCTTATCTGAAAATTTCAGTTCCAGAGGCAACAGCACCTCCACTCCTTGCACTGTCGCTGTCCCTACGCTTATATCCACTTCCTCCGTTGCCTGTACATATTCCGTACCGGTAATCGCTCCTGTGAAATCGGTAATATCCCGGAAGAAACCGCCTATCCAGGTGCTTCCTGTTGCCGCATATACCACTCCGTTACTTCCTACCAGTAGAAATGCCAAGGCCGCTACCGCTACCGCCACTTTTTTTGTTAAGGTTGTCATACCCTTCTTTTCCTTCTTATTTGCCATATTCATCACCTTTCCGGCCAACGCCTGCGAAGCATGTACCTCATTAAATGTTTCCTGATAATAGACCCTGTTTTTTTTATCTGCATTCACATCTGACTTCATTCCCATGCCTCCTTTAATTTTTCCTTTAATTTTTGTCTTGCCCGGAGCAGTCTGGTCTGAACTGCTGTTTCCGAAAGCTTCAAGATTTCAGCGATTTCCCTGACACTGTAGCCCTCAAAGTAAAACAAATGCACCACCTGACGGTACTTAGCCGGAAGCTCTCTCACCGCATAAAAAAGATTACTTTTTTCAGGGGTGGAAAATATGGGTTCTCCCGGCAATTCTTCCAGAAAAGTGGTACGACGCTTCCAAAAAGAACGCCACAGACTGTTGCATTCGTTCAGCGCCACTCTGATCAGCCATTTTCTCACATGTTCATCGTCCTCAAAATCATTCTCTTTTTGCCAAAGCTTTAAAAAAGTATTCTGTACAACATCCTCTGCATCCGCATAATTTCTGCAGCCGTTTAATGCTACCCGATATATGCAGTCCAGATAGCGTGTCGTCAGTCGTTCATATTCCTTCGTATTCAAACCATCCCTCCTGTTTTTGAAAGGCCTTTCAATAGTAGAACGCTGCCGGGATAGAAAATATCACAGATTAAATTTATGTTTTTCAAAAAAAGTGCCACTGCATATAGACCCGCAGTGACACCTGATTATTCCTATCCTTTTATTAAAACTTATTTCTACTGCATCTCAAACACTACAAACTTCTCGTTATCGAAAGTCATTTCATAACCGAAGTCCTCCATAAAGTCCGCAATCAGACTCCACTTCAATACAGCTGCATCTATTTCATTCAAATCATTCGCCTGCATATCTTTCACCGTTTCATGAAAATTTTTCTCAACGATGACTACAGGCGCATTCACATCGTCACCATCCGAACTGGCCGCCAGTGTTGCACTCAGTTCAGCACTTACCTGCTCCATGCTTTCCTGCATTCTTGCAAAGGTGTAGGAACGTAAATCACTCCAGGAATTAAATGCGGAAGGCATCTGCAGATAAAAGGACAATGACGGAACCTGTCCGTAAAGAATCACCTCGTGCCCCTGTAATTGCTGCTCATCCACATATGCGGTCAGTTCTTCCAACCACTCCGCTCTCTCGGGGTTCATTTTGATACCTGTCAGCACATCATTATTACTTACCTCTGCCTCTGTTTGGGTAGCACCACGTGTCTCCACAAACACAAATTTCGTTCCAAAGCCTACACTCTGACATACTACAAGCATTAAGAACACGCTCAGCACGGCCTTTACCGGGAATACGCTAAGCTCCAGCTTGCGAAGCTTTATCGCCTTCCATTCCATACAAATCTTCCAAAACTGCCAAAAAGCGAAGGGCGCCGCTATAAATAAATTGTTGATACTGGGGTATACACCATTATTACTCCCCAAAGAAGTCAGTATGATAATCAGCAAAACCAACCCGCTAATCAACTTTTCTTCCTTCGGGATTCGTCGAAACAATACGTTGACTACTGCCAGTAGCATGGTCAACATCAAAAAAACAATCGCAGGTGACAGCATGGAATGATATAAGGCATAATTAAGAGAATAAAACTTATTCTCTAACATCCAGTAGCACATCACTAATCCAATATCAATGGAAATCAATCTTCCCATCACTATAATAACGCCAGTTATTCTTTCATTTGTCTTATCAATCTTCGTAAAGTGTAGGACGATTTTTCCCACATTATAAATAACAAAAGCAATAAACACAAATGTGAACACCCTCTTAAACCAATACAAATGCATGATATAAGTGTCAAACAGGGAATAAATCATTGACGTGGGTTTGTAGTCCGATGCCCCTTCTGTCATGGTAAAAAGTTGCAAGATTCCCTGCACATATTCATCAATACCATAACGCAATGCCATATAGCCCAGACATACTGCCAGCGCTGCCAGATATCCGCCCAGGCACCACAATGTATCCTTCCATATATAGCTCCAGGATTTACCGACAACCGCCTTACACCGCTTCCAACCGACGGCCCCCTCCTTACTTTCCTCCAGCGCACAAATTACCCCATAGGCCCATACGCCCACAATCATTGCCGCCTGTGCCAAATTGGAGAAACGCACCAACACATTAATCCCTAACAAGATTCCTGCTACAAATAAGAACTTATTCCTTCTCTCTGCCAACCCTCTATATAAGAATATTACAGAAGATAAATAAAAAACATACGTTACGTAATTATACAATACCGCGGTGGGACACCAGCACAGACTCACTGCCACGAATTCGCCAAGGAATACGATACCTGCAGGAATCCGCAGTTTGCCAGTACAAAAGAAATAACCGATGAGCGCCAGCGCACTGACAAACATACTCGTGTAAATATTCATACCCAGCAGGGTCTCTCCTCCGGGAAGTAATGTAAAAATATGTCCGATGGCATTGGCCAGATAGGTGGAAAACAACCACATAGGGTCCATATGCTCCATACCCATATATAGGAAATTCGCATAGCTGTAACCCGTATCCCACAAATCCAGTCCGATATTCACATGTCTGAAAGGATATAAAAGCAGTACAACGACAAAGAACCATTCATACCATGCCCTCTTCCCTTTCTTCTCTGCTGCCACATTTGTCATAATGTCTTCCACTCCGCCTTTACGGCTCTCTCCTTTATTATCCAAATTGTTCCAAACAACTTTTACACTTTATTTCGGTTATCAAGCTAATTACCTTTCAAACCTAAATTTCTTTTTTCAGGGACGCAAATACACCATCCCACCCATATATCTTTTCTGTCAGTTTATGATACAGCTTCACATGGGACAAAACTTTATGGGCCATCCTCATGACTTTACTTCGAAGCACATCAGCCAATATACCTGCCACGAATACAATAACAACTGCTATTATTACTCCCAGCAACAGTCCCGGCACTGTATTTATGCGGTCCGCTCCAAGTAAGTTCTGCCACAGGTAACGCACTGCCTGATTTTCATGCAAGAGATACACTCCCAGAGTATAGGGTGCAATTCTACCTGCCAGTCTTCCCAATCCATCCGGCAGACGCATATGCAGGAATAATCCAAACAGCCCCACTGCCGCCAGCACATTCGCAATATGGTTGTAATCATATAAAAAGTCTATAATATAGCTCAGACTGCCTGTTCTTAAATAAACCACCCGCATCAGCATAGTTCCCGCAAATATGACGCTACATGCCAGAATATACAGCACTGCACTACGCATTTTCCCTGTCAGCACAGGTAAACCATATCTGCGGATATATGCCCCCAACAGAAACATACACAGATACCACAGGCAGTCATATCCCAGCTCATCCATTTCAAAACGAACAGGTACAAAGGATTTTACCAGACAAAATACTGCAAACAAAAACGCCAATATCAGCTGCATCTGCTTTTTGTCCAATTTCTTTAATACCGGTCCAAATAAAGCAAAGAGCAGATAGAGATAAATATACGCTGTCATAAACCAGTAATGCCCCATGGATACAGGGAACAGCAACCCTAACAGAAAGTAAGTATTCACTTCTTCAGCCGGCACCCATCCTGCAAGAATCGCCACACTGCCCACTACCACGGAATAAAACTCCAGCTGCAACCACAGTCTCAAAAGTCTGGATACTTTAAAGGAAGAAGTACTGACAAAATAACCGCTGATTAACATATACACATTTACTGCCACGATTGCCAGCGCCTCAAGAAACCATGCCACACCTTCCGTCAGGAGCATCTCCGGGTTCGTCAGCTCACCGAGCAAATTGCCCTTGCCCAGATAATGGAGCACCACTACCAGCATCATTGCCACACTACGAAGCAGGTCCAGATTGACCATCCGTTCACCGGATATGTTATTCACATTTGTATTTGCAATCGCTTCCTTTGTCACTACTATAGTCCTCCGTTATATACGTACAATCACTCGTTTAATAACGCGCGTTATGCAACCACTCAATTAACTTTCCGTACTATCGCATTACCTTTTTCTGCTTTGCCAGCTGCCAAACAGCCACCACTCCAAGTACCAGACCAATAATACATACCGGCCAACTAATGATAAAGCTTGCACTTTCGCCACATGCAGAAAGTACATACGCCACCACATTCACCAGTACATGTATCATTACCGGCCCCTTAAAGCTGCCGAAATACTCATAGGCGTAAGCCATCAACAGTCCCATCAGAAAGCCATATACACCTTGTACCATATTTCCATGATAAGTACCGAACAGGAAGGCTGATAAAAACCACGCTGCCTTTCGGCTCATAAAACGCTTCATAGCGTTGTACAAAACGCCTCGGAACAAATACTCCTCCGCAACGGGCGATACCAGCCCATAACAGAGCAGGCCAAGCAGCAGATTGCCCCCAAACTGACTCTCAGACACTGCCTGATACTCCGCTGAACCACTGAGTCCGAGCAAGCCTAAAAGCGCGGTAATCCCCATTTGTAACCCCAACGCTGCAACTGTCATCCACACATAATTTTTGCGGGGCTCCGGACGTAAATGCAGTAAATAGGAATCCTTTTGTGTCTTTTCGATCATCATTTTGGCTGTTGGATAAATGACCGCAAGTCCTGCGCAGAAACCGATTGCCGTAAGTATCATTTGCAAATTCTGAGAAAACTGCTCCACTTCTCCGGCAGCATTTTTCACATACAGCAGGTTCTGAATCCCTTCTGAAAGCCCACCGCTGACTGCCTGCAAAATAAAGCTTACCACATACATTGCAAGCACACGAACCACCATGAACATGAGAAACAGATACACCATCTGCCACACCCGTTGCATAGGCTCCATCTTCGGCTTATCGTACTCCTGCTCCCGCAGTAAAAATTCTTCCAATTCTCCCACGGACTGCACAATGTAATCCGCTTTTGCATCCATCAATTCTTCTATATCTCCGTAACCGTAGGATACTGCCACGCATTCTATGCCCAGCATATGAGCCCCCTGCACATCAAACAGACGGTCACCGATCATATACGTTTCTTCCTTGGGAATTGCTCTGTTCCCAAACAGACGCTTCAGCGCCTCCTGTATTACATCCTCTTTTTTATCTCTGGAACCGTCCAGGGTACTGCCGGTTACCACTTCAAAATACTGTGCAATATGAAAATGCTGCAGGATACGTTCTACATAAACCTCCGGTTTACTGGATGCCACCGCCAGATGATATCCCATCTTATGCAGCTTTTTCAGCATTTTCTCCATGCCCTTATAGATTTCATTTTCAAACAGTCCCACATCTTTAAACCGCTCTCTGTATTTGGCGACAGCAGCCTCTGCCTGTTCCTGGGTAAATCCGTAGAACTGCATGAAACTGTCCCGCAGCGGTGGTCCGATAAAACACTCCAGCTTGTCCAAATCAGGCTCTTCAATCCCCTGATCTGCAAGTGCATACTGCACACAGGTGGTGATACCGATTTTCGGATCCGTCAGGGTACCATCCAAGTCAAACAACAAATACTTCTTCATTTAGTAACTCCTCAGCTTGTCTTCCTTATCATCCGCACTCTTATCGATTTTAATAATCTTTACATCATACTCCACACCGGGATTTACACACACATGGACCAGGTCGCCCTCCTTTTTGCCAAGCAGCGCCTTGCCCAGCGGAGACTCATTGCTAATCAATCCCTCCAATGAATTACCGCGCACGATGGTTACAATTTTGTAAGTCTCTACCATACCATCCTCCGGAAATTCCACAGTTACCAGGTTATTCATGCCCACCTCATCCTCTGCGGACTCCTCGGATATAATCACTGCAGTACGAATCATTCTCTCTAAATAACGAATACGGCTTTCATTCTGATTTTTTACCTTCTTTGCCGCATAATATTCAAAATTCTCACTAAGGTCTCCATGTGCCCTGGCTTCCTTTACATCTTCAAGTGCCCGGGGACGCACCACCAGCTTACGGTGTTCAATTTCCTCTTCCATCTTGCGGATGTCACTCTGTGTCAGCTTATCATACATATGTACCCCTCCTACATGGAAATCGCATACACCACTGCAGTGGACACGATAATCTGAATGATTGCAAAACGGTACACCGTCTGTGTATTAGACCAGCTCATCACCTTACGCACATGGTCATGCAGTGGCAGACGGGTGTTTTTCATAAAAGGAATTTTGAAAAAGCGCAGCAAAAATACCTTTACAAGACCCAGACCACCATCCAGTATCAGCACTATCGCTACCGGGATGTACAAAAGTGGAGCTCCTGTCTTCAATATTGCAATACTGATAAAAAGACCCATTGCCCTGGAACCTGCATCTCCCATCATCAGCTTACTGGGAGTGGCATTAAACCACAGATACCCTAAAATACACACTGCAAACAGCAGTATCATAAAGGAGAAATCCTCTCCTCTGTCTCTGATGCCGCATATAATATAAATTGTCATAATTGTAATAATCGTCAACGTTCCGGACAGACCATCCACACCATCGGAACAATTGGTCACATTTACCGACGCCCAAACCAAAATCACCGTCAGTATACCAAAAATAACAGGTGGTATTGTAATCTGCATATCAAAAAAAGCAAGCTCTATCACACTGGGGTTGTATTTTAAATAAGTCACTGCTACCAGCGCTGCCACACACAAATCCAGGATACCCTTACGATATTCTCCCCAGGGTGTCTTAGCCGCATCATCCAAGAACCCGGTCATCATGGATACAATAATGAGAGCAATATAAATAACTGTCTCCGGTTTCATAGGTGCAAAAAGCAGTGCTACAATTGCAAATGCAAATACGAAAATAATACCTGCACCACGGGGTTTCCCTGCTGACAATTTACCATCATGGGCAAACTCTCTGCCGGCATCCCTTGGCAGCATGTCACCCAGATTAGCTGTAGCCGCCACCGTACATATAAACGCAAGCATAATTGCCATAAAAGCCATAATCGGTTGAAACTCTTCCGGAACAAATGAATATAACATAAAACTCCTTCTGCATACTGCTCTCTGCCCATGTGTATGCACCATTTATTGTTAGGAATACCTGTTTGGATGTCCAAACTTTCCCATATGATAGTAGCACAAAACCCCGTCTTTTGCAATGAATGCCGGTGAGATGTTAAGTTGCCATTTAAATTTGTTTGTGCTATGATTTAGATAATTATTTGCAATTTTGGATTCTGCCTGCAAGGCTTCGGCATGTATCATATATAGGGGGAGCGCCATGGAAAACAAAGCAAAGTACACTCTGGATCAAGCGCTTATCAAACAATATATTAAGCATCAGGATGATGCCCATTATCAAAAAAGCATCGAGGGGAACTATAATCTGGTAGATTATGTCCCTGACCGAAGTGTGCGCATTTGGGTCAACAATGACAATATCAACTATGCATTACACGTACACCAGACTGTAGAAATCATTTATCCTCTTGAAAAAAACTATATCGCATACATCGGGTCGGAAAAGTACGAAATACAGCCGGGCGAAATATTTATTATCCCTCCCGGTGTTCCACACCAGCTGGAACCGCCTGCCACTTCGGGGCTGCGTCTTTTTTTCATGATTGATTTGAACGTACTGTCCAAGATTCACGGTTTTTCCTACATGATGGCCTTTTTGTCCACACCAACTCTTATAAATTATGAGAACTGTGGTCCATTATATGACGAATTAACACAGCTTCTCTTAAAAATTTGTAGCGAATATTTCGGTTGGGATGTATTCCGTGAAGTCAATATTTATTCTGCACTATTGCTTTTCCTGTCGAAATACGGTAACCACTGTCTGTCACAGGAAGAAAACACTGTGCCAACCGATGGTGGCAACAACCGACAAAAGAACATGAATGAGCGCCTGACTGTGGTTTTCGATTATTTGGACGAACATTTTTCCGAGGATATCACCTTAGAAAAGGCCGCCGACATCGCCGGTTTCTCCAAGTTTCATTTTTCCAGGCTCTTTAAGCAATACTCCGGTCACAATTTTTATGATTATCTTTGTTACAGGCGCATTAAAAATGCGGAGACCATGCTTCTCAAGCCCGGCATAACCGTTACTGAAATTGCTTTACAGAGCGGTTTTTCATCCCTGTCCACCTTTAACAGGACCTTTAAAAAATTAAAAGACTGTACTCCCAGTGAGTACCGCAATCTTTATATCAAGGGGGATCATATCAATAACCCCATTCCGGGAGAATAAAACAGGACGCTATAGCAGCAGGAAAAGTGTTGTGACAAATGTGAGCGTTTCTCAAAGTCATCCTTTGCAATCGGTTTTTGTGTCTTTTCACGTAAGAACATCTGCCGGCCTGTGTCCGTGACGAAAGCACGGTGGACTATTGTGGGAAGTAAATGTGGATTTTCTAAAATGTGTGGCTTTGGAATTTGTGATTCGTCCCTATTTTTATGAGCTGGGACAAAAATAAGCGCCATGTTCGCAGATGTCGGAAAGCAGAGCTAAAGCTCCGCCTTCCGCCTCCTGCGGACATGGCGCAATTTTTGTTCAAGGCCATAAAAACAGGGACCTGATTCCAAAGCTTCGCACATAAGAAAATCTCACATTTGCTTCTAAAACAATAGCCCACCTTGCTTTCGTCACGGACACAGGC
>JAZODQ010000021.1:0-13511 GCA_045597105.1 Acetatifactor sp. | reverse complement strand
CTCTTCCACAAATTCCTTCATCTGTTCATTGGTCCATGCATCTACGCTTTCATTCAGCGTAATATCCTTTTCAGCACAGAAGTCCTCAATCAGTTTATCTGCACGGAAACGCTCATGACACTCCTTACAATCCATCAGAGGGTCAGAGAAACCACCCAGATGACCGCTGGCAACCCAGGTCTGGGGATTCATCAAAATCGCACAGTCTACACCTACGTTGTAGGGATTTTCCTGTACGAACTTCTGCCACCATGCTCTCTTTACGTTGTTCTTCAATTCAACACCCAGATTACCATAATCCCAGGTATTTGCCAGACCACCGTAAATCTCAGAGCCGGGATACACAAAACCTCTTGCCTTGGCCAATGCCACAATTTTTTCCATTGTCTTTTCCATAACTTATTACCATACCTTTCGTAATATTTATTTCATTAAAATATATACAATCGCATCAGTCTGCGTAGTATCCACACTTCCGTCACCGTTTAACTTGGCTCCGTCACTTATATGTGTAATCTTTTTAGGACAATAAACTTGCGCCTTCGCGTCTGTTATCAGCAAATAGCGGTCTCCGTTCACCCGGATATCCGTTCCGGTTAGAACCTCTCCATCTTCACCCACACTTTTCACACCGGTATTAAAATCATATCCGGCGCTCACAGCCTCGGCTACCGTGCCGTAAAACAACGTTTCATTGTTATAATCCGCATAAATCTCACTATCCAGATACTGCATCTCAAGGCGCGCCATTTTACCATCCGCAAAAGTATCTGCTTTCTTTATAACCACGGCTTCACTTCCGCCTTCCGTAGGATGGGATACATTATATGCAGTAGCCTCCTCAGCCGCCATATTGGCCAGTTCCTTTATGCTGTAGTATTCCTTATCAAATTCCTCAACCAGATAGGAAGTCACCTCTCCACCGGAGGAAATCTTAAGGGATGTCTGCTCTACGGATTCCGGCAGGCTGGTTGCACCACAGCCTGTTAGCAGAAGTCCAGACAGCAAAACCGCCACCACACCAAGTCCTTTTCGTCTTTTCATACTTTTTTTCATAATCTTTCCTCAACAGAACACCATTTATAACAGGCATTCACAAATAAAAAAATAACCTATCATACTCATACTTTAAGTACGATAGGTTATATTATACCCAAACCTCGAAATATTTTCAACAAAGAGTTTGCAGTATTTCCAGACTTTTAAACTGATGGTCCATAAAACGCTTCCGATACAGTGCCGAAACCTGGCATAATTCCTGCAAAACCTCCTCCGTCACCACAAAGGTATAAAGCTTTTCAATAGAACTTTCGGATATATAATGTAGCGTATACAAGGCAGATTCGGACAGTTTCCTGTTTTCCGGCGGTCCCGGATACTCTCCGTTTACTGCAATTGCCTTTATTTCAAAAATCGTTTTCACCAGTTCTCTGGGAAGAGACTTCACACAAAGCGCCCGCAGGGACTGATACAAAAGCTTCATCATCTCCCGCTCATCATTATTTTCCCGGGTATAATAATCCGCAACTTCTGCAAAATACATACCGTAATAAGCCCCCTCATAGTCCGTACGAAGCTCTTCAAAATAATTACGGATGTCAGCCTCTGCAATATTGTAGGAGCTTTTGCCCTCATATAATTTGAAATAACCAAAGGAAAAGGGATTGGTCGCTGCCGCCAACCGGTTACCGGGCTTTCTGGCCCCCTTGGCAAAAGCAGATATTTTCCCTCTTTCCTTAGTCAATAGGCAAATACGCCTATCGTATTCCCCGATAGGCGTCTGCTTCAATATGATTCCCGTTACGTTCACGAATTCCTGCATATGGATTGTCTCCCATCTGCCCGCCGGAGTTACCTGCACTCCCCTGCAGTGCACTGTCATTTTGTGACAAATGCTCCGCCGTCATGCCTTCCTCCTGCTTTTGTACATAGGCCAGATAATCTTCTATCCTGCCTGTTTTTTCAAATTGATTCCAGTAATTTGATGTCTGCATATCTGCGTCCCCCTAACCTTTTGTACCTCGGTATTAGAGTCTGCAAATTCACAAAATCTATTCGCTCATATCCATGTCTTTGGGATTATATCCAAAATTTTTCAGAAGGAAATCACTGTCTCTCCAGTCCTTCTTTACCTTCACCCAAAGCTGGAGATTTACCTGCTGTTCCAGCATTTTTTCAATCTCATAGCGGGCCGCAGAACCGATCTTTTTCAGCATGGCTCCGCCCTTACCGATGATGATACCCTTATGAGAATCCCTCTCACAACAAATGGTTGCTTCAATATGGCAAACTTTGCCCTGATCCTTCATCTTTTCGATGCTTACTGCGATACCGTGAGGTATTTCATCGGACAAACAACGAAGCGCCTTCTCACGAATCAGCTCTGCCACAATCTGACGCATGGGCTGGTCGGTAATGGTATCCTCATCATAAAATGCAGGGCCGTAGGGTAGGTACTTCATAATCTGCCCTACCAGTGTATCCGTATTGTCACCCTTTAAGGCTGATACGGGTACAATCTCCGCAAAATCCATTTCTTTCCTGTATACATCAATAAAGCTAAGCAGTTCTTCCTTTTTCACGGTATCCGTCTTGTTAATAACCAAAATAACCGGCGTCTTTGTCTTTTTCAACTGCTCGATAATATGCTTTTCACCTGCACCAATGAAATCACTGGGTTCTACCAGCCAAAGAATCACATCCACCTCATTTAAGGTGCGCTCCGCTACGTTTACCATATAATCGCCCAGTTTATTCTTTGCCTTATGAATACCCGGCGTATCCAGAAAGACAATCTGTCCCTCTTCCAGGGTAAGTACCGTCTGGATGCGGTTACGGGTAGTCTGAGGTTTATTGGATGTAATGGCAATCTTCTGACCGATTAAACGGTTCATCAGTGTAGATTTGCCTACATTGGGACGGCCTATTAAGGTTACAAAACCGGATTTAAACTGCTTACTATTCATTTTTTACTTCCTTTGTTTCCATTAATTTTGCTTTTTTAGTTTTTCTTTTTTTACGAATTCTCCTGATAATCAGTACAATCACTAAGATAACGACTGCCCAGATTACAAGGTAAGGGATATTAATAATAAACCCAATTGCAAATTCCTGCAAACTGTTTCCGATATCAGAAAGACTGTTTACAAAACCTTCTTTGATTCGGTCAATTACGGAAACCTCTTCGACTACAGGAGTATATACCGCAACTTCATCAATATTCAGATAAATAGTGCTATAAGACACCTGATTGTCAATGGTACGAAGCTGACCTTCCATACTTTCAATCTGATATCTTACGCTGGATAATCTGTTTTCAATGGTTATAATATCTTCAATGCTTTCTGCTTTTTCCAGAAGCTGCAACAATCTGTCATATTCTGTCTGTAACGCTTTCTTGTGGCTTTCCAGATCCACATATTGTAAAGTCACATTTTTCACAGAATCGGAACGTCTGACCACATTACCCACTTCCGAAATGGAGGATACAAATGCATCCAACTTATCCTGAGGAATACGAATAGTCATATCTGCACTTCTGGAAGAACGATAGTTAGAATACATACTTCCGTTATAAGTATTGAAACTTTCTATGTAGCCGTTCATATCCTTAATCTTTTGCTGGATACCGGCAACCAAAGCATCATATTCCTTTGTCTCTACAGTCATATCCACGGTCTTAATCAGCTTTTCTTCCATGACCTGTGCTGTGTTCTGTGCTACGTTAGAGGTACTGCCGTCTGCTGCTCCCGCAGCCTTGTCTACCAGAACTTCTGCCTCTTCCATGGCTACACCTTCGGTATAACTGTCCCAGCCCATCTCCGGCATGCTGTCCTTCATAGAAGAACCACCTGTCACAAATGCTTCTGTGGATGCTGTATTGGATGCTCCGCAACCTGTCAACACCAGCATCATACTTAATACTGCTGCAATTACTGCCCATTTGCTTACGTATTTTTTTCTTCCTTTCATCATAACTTTTCCTCCCATTTTATATGATTGGAAAGATATCCTCCCCCGAAATATTTCATGAAAGATATCCTTCTACCATATAAGACGTAAAAACATTATAAAAGGTTTTCAATATGCATAAATAAATTTTTATTTTCTTTAATCTTACTGCTTCCGCCTACTACACACAGTTTTTCCTCATCCATAAAAGCCCGGATATAGGCAGCCAATGACCGGATATCTTCACAGGTAGTGTCCAGCACCTCGTCTCTCTCCTTCTGCATCATTTCATAGGTTACACCATTCATATATGCATTCATGGAGAAACGTCCTTTGGATACAGGAGTCATGGGTACATCCAAATCGCTGATAGCACCGATAATATACTGCAGTACAGTTCTTTCATCTGCATCAAAGGATGCAATTGCCTCTGCCGCTTTTTCATAAATATCCAGCGTCTTTTCCAGATTGGGATCACGGTAAGATACAAAGTATCCTACACCGGAACGACTAAATCCGCACATACAACCGTATGCGCCACCCTTTACTCGTACATTGGTCCAAAGATATTCATAGCCAAGCATTACCTTCAGCACACGAAGTACACCTGTATAGGGCAATCCGCTATTTTTGAAATTACCTGCTCGACATACATACTGAACCTGTCCGGAGGTCATAAAGCCTTCGTTTTTCTTCACAGGAACAACTGTAAAGCGTTCCTTTTGCACATCGCAGGTATATAACTTACTCTTTAATTTTTCTACTGCACGTTCAAGTACCGGAATCTGACCCTCGTCTCCCACAAAATCAATCATCAGATTCTCCGGTCTGAATATCATCCGGGCAAGCTCCTTTAATTTCGCAGCAATCTCCTGCTTACGCTCCTCAAAATTACCTTCCAGTTCAGAAATCATTCTATAGAAATCCACACCGGAAAACATCTCTGCCAAGGTTTCTGTTTCGCTTCCATAGGAAATTGCCCTGCCCACTGCCACAGAATGGCCTCCGGAAATCATTTGTGCCTGCATTCTGGATTTACCTTCTGCCAGAATCTCATACAATCTCTTGAAGTCGTTAAAATCACTGGTAAGTAACAGTTCTTCTATCAGTTCGAAAGCCTTTTCCATATTTTCATACAGTACCTTGGTCTTGACTTCCATTGCTATCTTGTAATTCTCCGGCTTTTCATAATTGGCAAAAAGCGTATTGTGCACAGACACACCGCCTGTTACCAGATTGACTTCGTTGAACAAATCTCCGTATTTATAATTCTTTGTATTCAAAAGTCCCAGACAGCCCTTTAAAACACCTAAATAAGGCAGATAACTTTCCGGAATGTTTCTCAGGTCAAAAAGCAGTCTGATATAACCGATACCATTGGTAAAAATATTATGATACAGGAAAAGATTATCTCCCATGCTTCTCACATCATTTATGGGTTCCCGTGCTTCCTTACCGATATCTTCACGATTCAGCAGCGGAATCTTCTCCAAATCCTCTTTTGCATCCTCCGTTTCCTGGAATGCACGAAGCATAGCCTCTGTATCACGGATTTCCCGGAGTTGTTCCTCAGTCATGGCCTCTTTCCGGGCTTGCAATTTACATTTTAATTGTTCTTCTCTTTCCTGTGCCAAACCTTTTTTGGGCTTTAAAATCACGGTTGCACTGTGGGTGTTATGCAGAAGCCATTTTTCGATTAATTCTTCAAAATAGCCGGTCTGAGCCTTTTCCTTCAAAATAGCAAAAGTTTCATTGGCCTCCACATGAATGAAGGGCTTATTTTCGTCATACAGCCAGCTGTCCATCATCTGCAGACCATACATCAGTCCCTTGGGATAGGAGCCGAAATCCGCTTCTCTATATTTGAATTCATAATAATTCAGTCCTGCCAACAACGCCTTTTTATCAAAACCGTTCTTTACCACTTCTTCCAGGGTTTCCCGAATGATTTCATGAAATCTTGCTTCCCTGCCCAGTGAGGTATCCTTTGCAACAATACTGAAATAAGGCTGCTTGATACCATTTTCATAAATACTGTATACATCCTTACCGATGCCTTCATCCACCAGTTTCTGCTTTAATGGTGCACCGGGGGCGGAACAAAGGGCATAATCCAGCACCTGGAATGCCAGATACATCTCTTTGTCCAGACTGTCACCCACGCAATAGCTTACGGACAGATAAGTATTTTCCTCCTCATCCTCTTCTTCACTGATGGGATATTCCTTTACAACGCGTGAAGGTTCTGCAAATGCAGGTTCTGTTTCAATCTGGGATGTAATTTGAGCCGTTACATAACCGGACAGATATTTTTCATCAATAAACTGCAATTTTTCTGCCATATCCATATCACCATACAGGTAAATATAACTGTTGGAAGGATGATAGTATCTGCTATGGAAATCTAAAAAGTCCTTATAGGTCAGTTCCGGTATCACTTCCGGATCACCACCGGATTCACAACCATAAGTGGTAGTAGGGAACAACGCATTCATCATCTCTCTCTCAAATACGTCATCAGGAGAAGAAAATGCGCCTTTCATCTCATTATATACCACACCGTTTATAGACAATTCTCCTTCCTCGGAGAGTTCATAGTGCCAGCCCTCCTGACGGAAAATTGCTTCTTTTTCGTAAATGTTAGGATAAAACACTGCATCCAGATACACATGCATCAGGTTCTGAAAATCCTTATCATTGCAGCTGGCTACAGGATATAAAGTCTTATCAGGATATGTCATTGCATTTAAAAAAGTATTCAGAGAACCCTTTACCAGTTCTACAAAAGGATCCTTCACCGGAAAATCTCTGGAACCGCAAAGTACGGAATGCTCCAATATATGAGCCACACCGGTAGAATCCTTGGGCGGTGTACGGAAACCAATGTAGAATACCTTATTTTCATCATCATTGGAAAGCAGTACTACTTTCGCACCGGTCTTTTTATGTTTCAAACGATAGCCGATACTGTTTAAACCATCAATTGCTCTTTTCTCTATTATTTCATATGCTGTTAAATCTTCTATTCTCATTTAAGCCAATCCCATCCTTTCCTATTCCCTCATATAACGGCCGGACGCCACCAAAAAACATTAAAAGCCCATAAGCGCCAGCTTATTAATGGCAAGTTCCTGCACAATCACTCCTGCCGCCTGCTTCTGCTCCACAGACATCTTTGCCAGTTCTTCCACTTTAATGACTTTGGTAACGTATTCTTTATGCTTTTTACCTAAGAGACTTTTCTTTTCTTCAATAATATTGATCTTTACTTTTGCCTTTAACTGCTTGTATATCTTCACATTAAACCCCGTCTCCGGCAAATAATACAAGTGAGTCTCAAGTGTATCCTCTCTGTCGGCCTCCGGCAGAATGTTTCTCTCCAGAATCATTCGAAATTTAAAAGTAATGTCCTCATTCTCAATAATCTCATCCAGCGTATATTTAGTGCCAATATATAAATTGGCTGTATCCTGCATGGAATATTTATAATCCTCGTAAATTGAATTCTGCATATGCTTATTCTTCCTCTTCGGATTCCAGATAATCAATTCTGAAACCACTCATTCTCATAGCATCCCTGATATAACTCTTACTCATGCCGGTTTCTGCCGCCAACTCGTCCACAGTCACTTTGCGATGCAGTTCATCGGACAACTCCTTGGCTTTATCATTTACCTTATTTACCTTGTCCGCAACCTTTTGTTCTCTTTTGTCATTGACTGCATTCTCCTCAATGTACTGTTCCATGGCATCCATAATCATCTTACCCAGCATGCCCTGTGCTTCTTCCGGCTTCTCCAGACTTCCCAGCATGGTAACACCAAAGGTTAATGTCACGTTACCTTCGCCAATCAAGTCCTCCAGATAAACGCCCTGACCGGTATAAAGCTTAGCGATATCCACTACTTCCTTCAGGTACATTTCAATCAGTCTGCTCTGGGCAGAGCTTTCACCTGCCATGGCTGAAATGGTCACGCCCAGTTTTTCCCCCTCTGTAAATGCCGGTAATTCCTCCAGTTCCTGCAGATATTCTTGCAAATAATCCTTTTCCTCATCGGATAAATAATCATCCACGTTCACAGGCTGATTAATGCCCACCTTATGCTTAATCAGATAATCATACACCAATTGCATCTGTTCTCCGCTTAACTCCAGCGGTTCAAATGCTTCCATTACCTGTTTTTCACTGACCGTATTACCTTGTTCCTTAGCAAGCGCACGTACGCTTTCCAGGGTTTTGGCAAACAATAATTCTTTATTCATAAATCCATGCCTTTCCTATTTGCGATTTTACACTTTTACTATTTTGCAACCATAAAACTATTTCACATGCTCATGGGTAAAGAGATGCTCCTGGCAATACTCGTAGTTCCCGTTACATTTGGAACAGAAACGAAACTCCAGACTTGCATCATCCTCTTCCGTCCTGCCGCAAATGGCACATTTATGTCTGGTAATATTAGGTCTGCTTTTGCGTACTTCATGCTGATAAACCATCCGTCTTTTAATCTGCTTGGGTGACAAGTGATTTCTGGTCCGGAAATAAAATATTACAAAATTCAGAAGGGATGCACCGATGGCAAAACGAGTGAATAAATTTCCAAGAAATGCCTCATATATCAACATTACCGCATAAAGCACTCCCAGCCACTTCACTTTTACAGGTATAAAGAACATCAACAGTACTTGTGCTTCAGGGAATGTAGCCGCAAATGCCAAAAAAATGGACATATTGACATAGTAGGTACTATAAAAAAAGCTTCCCAGTAACATAAACTGTGACAAACCTTCTACATCCACCATAAGATATCCAATGGGAAGGGTTACAAAACTTGCCAATACTGTTATCAACATACCTCCCAGCAGATATACATTGTATCTGTAGGTTCCCCAGGTCCGTTCCAGAGACGTACCGATACTATAGTAAAAATACAGCATGATAAACGTAAAAAACAAATTGCTGAAGCTACCCGCAGACAGCATAGTAGGCGGTATCAAAATCCAGGAAACCAGTCTCCATACCTGTCCGTGTAATATTGCATAGGGATTCAGCGTCAAATACTGCATTAATGCAGGAAATATTAATTGAATCACATAACCTATTACATAACATATTATCAATTTAGCTGTAAGATTCGGTATTGCATACCTGCCAAATTTACGTTCAAATTTACTCATATAACTATCATTCCTCCATCTTGACGTATGTCTCATGTTTATAGGCATACACGAATATATTCTATCATTACAGTCCTCATAAGTAAACCAAACAAATTGTTTTTTTAGAATTTAGGTAAATTTTTCATAATACTTTCATATGTGAAAAGATTGCAATTTGAAAATTGCTGTCGTATAATGAATAGGTATGTCTATTTTTGTATTTTATCGGCAAGTGACCGATATGGAAGGAAGTTTTACGCAATGAGTGAGTTACAAACAGCAACACTGGGAATCGATATAGGTTCCACAACAGTTAAAATAGCGATTTTGGACGAAGGCCACAATCTGCTGTTTTCTGATTACGAAAGACATTATGCGAACATCAGAGAAACACTCTATTCTTTATTAACAAAAGCATACTCTGTGCTGGGTAATTTGCATCTCCATCCCATGATTACCGGTTCCGGCGGTCTGACCCTGGCAAACCATCTGGGCGTACCTTTTACCCAGGAGGTTATCGCAGTGGCAACTTCTTTGAAGGAACTGGCTCCCCAGACAGATGTAGCCATCGAATTAGGTGGTGAGGACGCTAAAATCATCTATTTCGAAGGCGGTAACGTAGAACAAAGAATGAACGGTATCTGTGCCGGTGGTACAGGTTCCTTTATTGACCAGATGGCATCCCTGTTACAGACCGATGCCTCCGGCTTAAATACATATGCCCGCAGCTATCAGTCTTTATACACCATTGCTGCCCGTTGCGGCGTTTTTGCCAAATCTGACATTCAGCCCTTAATTAACGACGGTGCTACCAAGGAAGATTTGTCTGCTTCTATTTTCCAGGCAGTAGTGAATCAGACCATCAGCGGTCTTGCCTGCGGTAAGCCCATTCGCGGTCATGTTGCCTTTTTAGGCGGTCCTCTCCACTTCCTGGACCAGTTAAAAGCAGCATTTGTCCGTACCCTGAAGCTGGATGATGAACACATTGTAGACTTAGACAATTCCCATCTTTTTGCAGCAATCGGTTCCGCACTGAATGCGAAAAAGGATGTTCATATTTCATTAGAGGAAATGACCCAAAAGCTTTCCTCCGATATCAAGATGGAGTTTGAAGTGGAACGTATGGAGCCTCTGTTTACCGACGAAGCTGCATACAATCAGTTTAAAGCACGTCACAACTCCCATCATGTAAGAAGCCGCAATCTTTATACCTATCAAGGAAATGCCTTCCTGGGTATCGATGCAGGCTCCACCACTACCAAGATTGCCTTGGTAGGCGAGGACGGTTCCCTGCTGTATTCTTTCTACAGTAACAACGACGGCAGTCCCTTAAGCACTGCCATGCGCTCTTTGCAAGAAATCTATTCCCTTCTTCCCGAAGGGGTAAAAATCGTACGTTCCTGTTCTACCGGTTACGGTGAAGCGCTGATGAAGGCAGCATTCCTTCTGGATGATGGTGAAGTGGAAACAGTCGCTCACTACTACGCTGCCGCCTTCTTTAATCCTGAGGTAGACTGCATTCTGGATATCGGCGGTCAGGATATGAAGTGTATTAAGATTAAGAATAAAACCGTTGACAGTGTACAGCTTAATGAAGCCTGCTCCTCCGGATGCGGTTCCTTTATCGAAACCTTTGCCAAGTCCTTAAATTATAGTGTACAGGATTTTGCTAAAGAGGCACTTTTTGCAGAACACCCCATTGATCTGGGTACCCGCTGTACCGTATTTATGAATTCCAAGGTAAAACAGGCTCAAAAGGAAGGTGCCAGCGTAGCTGATATCTCTGCCGGTCTGGCGTACTCCGTTATTAAAAACGCCTTATTCAAGGTTATCAAGGTATCAGATGCTTCCGAGCTTGGTAAAAACATCGTTGTACAGGGTGGTACCTTCTACAATGATGCCGTACTGCGCAGTTTTGAAAAAATTGCAGGCTGTGAAGCTATCCGCCCTGATATCGCGGGTATCATGGGTGCTTTCGGCTGTGCCTTAATCGCTCGCGAGCGTTATGAAGAAGGTTATAAGACCTCCATGCTCTCCCAGGAACAGCTCTGCGCCCTGCAGTTCGAAACCAGCATGGCAAAATGTAAAGGCTGTACCAATAATTGCCGTCTGACCATCAATCATTTCTCTGGCGGACGTAAATACATATCCGGCAACCGTTGTGAAAAGGGTGTGGGCGGTCAGAAAAATGCGGGTAACATACCTAATATGTTTGAATACAAGCTACACAGAATGCTGGATTACCCTGCTTTAGAAGAGGCACAGGCTCCTTACGGCACCATCGGTATTCCCAGAGTATTGAACATGTACGAAAACTATCCTTTCTGGCATACATTTTTCACACAGCTGGGCTATAGAGTTATATTATCTCCCAGCTCTAACAGAAAAATTTACGAAATGGGTATAGAATCCATCCCCAGTGAATCCGAATGTTATCCTGCCAAGCTGGCGCATGGCCACGTAGCATGGCTGATTAAACAAGGCATCACCAATATCTTCTATCCCGCCCTGTTCTATGAACGTGACGAGGTAGATGGTGCCAACAACCACTATAACTGCCCCATTGTTACTTCCTATTCCGAGAATATCAAGAATAATATGGAAGAAATCACAGGCGGTCAGGTACATTTACGCAATCCTTTCATGTCCTTCAGAGATTTGGATACCGTTACCGAAGCTCTGGTAAAGGAATTCAAGGAACACTCTGCAGCTGATGTGAAGGATGCCTGCTACGCTGCCTGGACCGAACTGAGCAAAGCACATCGGGACATCCAGAAAAAGGGCGAAGAAATCTTAAGCTATATGGAAGAAACCGGCACACGAGGCATCGTCCTTGCAGGCCGTCCCTACCATGTGGACCCTGAAATCAATCACGGTATTCCGGAGATGATTACCTCCTATGGCATCGCAGTTCTTACAGAAGACGCTGTATCCCATCTGGCTAAGCCGGAACGTCCCTTGATTGTTTCCGACCAGTGGATGTATCATTCCAGACTGTACTGTGCTGCCAGCTATGTAAAGACCCGTGAAGATTTGGATCTTGTACAGCTGAATTCCTTTGGTTGTGGTCTGGATGCGGTTACAACGGACCAGGTAAGTGATATTCTCACCGGCTCCGACAAGATTTATACCTGTTTAAAAATTGATGAAGTAAACAACCTGGGTGCTGCACGTATCAGAATCCGCTCTCTTCTGTCTGCAATCAAGGTAAAACAGAAGTTAAAGCAAAAACGCAACATTCAGTCAAGTGCCATTGACAAGGTGGCCTTTACCGAAGAAATGCGCAAGGAGTATACCATCCTGTGCCCCCAGATGTCACCCATTCACTTCGACATCATTGAGCCTGCATTCAATGCCTGCGGCTACAATTTTGAAGTACTAAACAATGATAATAAGGGCTCCGTTGATATCGGTCTGAAATATGTAAATAATGATGCCTGCTATCCTTCCCTGCTGGTTGTAGGGCAGATTATGGAAGCCCTGCTTTCCGGTAAATATGATTTGAACAAGGTAGCTGTCATCATGACACAAACCGGCGGCGGCTGCCGTGCTACCAACTATGTAGGCTTTATCAGACGCGCTCTGAAAAAGGCCGGTATGGAACAGATTCCGGTAATTTCCCTGAATCTGGGCGGTATCGAAACCAACCCCGGTTTCCACATCAATATGACACTGCTTCTGCGTGCTGCCGTAGGTGCTATATTCGGTGATATCTTTATGCGCTGTGTATACCGTATGCGCCCCTATGAGGCTACTCCCGGTTCCGTAGATGCAATGCACCAAAAATGGCTAAAGGTGGTACAGGAATTTGTAACCGCCAAGCATATTAACCTTTTGAAATTTAACAGTCTCTGTAAAAAGATTATTGAAGACTTCGATAATATTCCTCTGCTGGATATTAAGAAGCCCCGTGTGGGTATCGTAGGTGAGATTCTGGTGAAGTTCTCTCCCGCAGGCAATAATCACTTGGTAGAACTGCTGGAAGCAGAAGGTGCCGAAGCTGTGGTACCTGATTTGCTGGACTTCCTGCTCTACTGTTTCCAGAATCAGATTTACAAAGCGGAACATCTGGGTACCAGTAAGAAGGCTGCCAGAAACTGTGCATTAGGTATCTGGGCACTGGAAAACATCGCCAGAGGCGCTGCTGTCAAAGCATACAAAAAGAGTAAACACTTCACTCCTCCCACTCCTATCAAGGAGATTGTATCCTTTGCAGAACCTATTGTTTCTATCGGTAATCAGACCGGTGAAGGCTGGTTCCTGACCGGAGAAATGGTGGAACTGATACATGACGGCGTACCCAATATCGTATGTACCCAGCCCTTCGCCTGCCTACCCAACCATGTTGTGGGTAAGGGTGTTATCAAGGCGCTGCGTAAGGCTTATCCTGAGTCCAATAT
>JAZODQ010000020.1:0-42686 GCA_045597105.1 Acetatifactor sp. | reverse complement strand
TTTCCGTATTGGTCATATGGGGGTATTCGTCGGATATCTCCTCAAACAGAGTGTTTTCTGCATGTAGTACCTGATGCTCCTGGTCATAATAACCGATTTCCACATTGGTACCCAGTCGGAAGTTACCTGTATCAGCAGGAATGACTTCGTTTAAAATCTTAAGTAGAGTGGTTTTGCCTGTACCGTTATCGCCGATGATAGCGATATGCTCACCGCGTTTGATCTCAAAGCTTGCATTCTGAAAAAGTGTCTGAGTCCCGTAGCTTTTAGACAGGCCGTCCACATTTAAAACATCCTTGCCGCTTTGTAGGGCGGGAGTCAGGGTCAGCTTCATTTCACCTGTATATTCATCCGGCTTTTCCAGAACCTGTATTTTGCTCAGCATCTTTTCACGGCTTTCAGCACGTTTGATGGATTTTTCACGGTTAAAGGAGCGTAGCTTTTCGATGACTTCTTCCTGATGTTTGATTTCGCGTTGCTGATTCAGGTAAGCGTTTCTTTCGGCGATGCGCAGGATCTTCTTTTTCTCTGCATAGGCAGTGTAATTGCCGGTAAAGGTAGTAGCATGACTACGGTCCAGTTCAATGATTTTATTGGCAATTCTATCCAGAAAATATCGGTCATGGGAGACGATGATAACCGCTCCTTTATAATTCAGCAGATAGGTCTCCAGCCATGCGATGGAGTTCATGTCCAGATGGTTGGTAGGCTCATCAAGAATGATTAAATCAGGTTTCTGTAAGAGGAGCTTACCCAGTGCTACACGGGTCTTCTGCCCACCTGAGAGAGAAGCGGTGGACTTATGAAACTCATCCTCCTGAAATCCCAGACCCTTCAGAATACCGGTGATTTCACTTTTATAGGTGTAACCACCGCCCATTTCAAAGGCATGGGTCAGGTCAGTGTATTTCTTCATTAACGCATCCAGAGTAGCGCCCTCTGTATGCTTCATGTCTTCCTCACATATATGCAGTTCCTTTTCAGTGTCAATTAAATGCTGTTTTACGGACAGTAATTCCTGATAAATAGTATTCTGCGTGTCTATGGCACCGTTTTGTGCCAGGTATCCCAGAGTTTTATCTTTGGAAAGAGTCACCAGACCGTTATCAGCCGGCAATTGTCCCACAATGATGCGCAGAAGAGTAGTTTTGCCGGCACCGTTTACACCTACGATGGCTGTTTTGTCATAATCTTCAATATGAAAAGATACGTTTTCCAGTATGGGAACTTCATTAAATGCTTTTGATATATTTTGACAGGATAAAATCATACCCGATTTCCTTTCTGATTTATATAAATCCCATAGGGACTGCATTCATTTTAACTTGCAGAAATATTCCTGTCAATGAATTGACAAGTTTTTAACATTTGACTATAATAATACTATATTTTGTGGTTGCAATTCAGAACCATACAGATTTATGAAAAAACCGTGCAAGTTTGCTTGCAAAGGTTCGTTTGGAGGTATCCCCTTGGAAGAGAAAGAAATATCACAGGCGGTAATTGGAAGACTTCCCAGATATTTGCGTTATTTGGGTGAGTTGAAGGATACAGGTGTGGAACGCATTTCCTCTCAGGAGCTTAGTGAACTGATGAAAGTGACAGCTTCACAGATTCGTCAGGATTTTAATAATTTCGGCGGTTTCGGCCAGCAGGGTTATGGTTATAATGTAGAGTATCTGTACAAGGAGATCAGCAAGATACTGGGCCTTGACAGGATTCATAATTTTATTATTGTCGGTGCAGGAAATTTAGGACAGGCACTGGGTAATTATATGAATTTTGAACGACGTGGTTTTCATTTTATGGGGATGTTTGATAAAAATCCCGAACTTTACGGTATGACCGTTCGTGATGTAAAGGTAATGCCTATGGAGGAGATGGAACAGTTTGTTCGGGAGAATGACATTGAAATAGCAGCACTTACCATCCCTAAGACAGGTGCGGTTGACGTGGCAGAGAGACTGGTTGCAAACGGTATTAAAGCAATCTGGAACTTTGCACATGTAGATCTGAATCTGCCGGCAGGAATCCAGGTGGAAAATGTGCATCTTTCGGACAGTTTAATGAAGCTTTCTTATAATATTAATCGTTATAGCAAAGAGTTATAATGTCCTGTGTATCTTGTACCTGTGGAGGTGAAGGTTTATGGAAGGCAATAACAGTCATTTTAAACGGGAAGTGTTTTCCAAGGCATTAGAAGGCGTAAATCTGCCCATATTGACCTTGGATAATAAATGGTATCGTTTACTTAGCAAGCTGGGACGTGAGTCTGTAAAAAGTTTGGAGGATGAGCTGAATAGTTTGCTGAAGAGACAGGGCAAAATAAATACGGAAACCAAACAAATCAGAAAGCGTAAAAAGCAACTGATGAATGAAATCGTTCCCATGGTAAATGAACTGGAACAAAGTAAGAATCCTCAGCTGGAGAAAAAGATAGAGGATAATAAAAAGCTGATAGAAAACTGCAATGAAATGTTGGACGCATATCGTGAGGAAATGTTGGATTTGCCGAAGCAGATTAATGCGGTGAACTTAAAGTTGATGTTGATGACCATGGAGTACTGCTATGTGGAACTGCAGACCAATTCAAATGATATCAGGCAGATTGATGAATGGGTCAATGATATCAGGATTCAACTGAAAAAGCAATTGGTGAAAAAACAGGAAATGGAGCATCAGAATCATACTATCTATTCATATATGCATGATATTTTCGGTTCCGATGTACTGGAAATGTTTGATATGCAATATAATCCGGAGGAAAAGCATCCTCGTGTGCCCAATGAAAACGAGTGACAAAACGAGCGTACGCGAATGCGTGCGCTTGATTGGTATATGGGATTGTGGTGACGACACAGAAGGTGAGGGAATATGAAATATATTGTTACAGCTGACGAAATGAAGAAATGCGATCAGAACACCACTGAATTTTTGAAAATTCCTGCGATGGTTCTGATGGAGAGAGCTGCCTTGTCTGTACTTAAGCACATAAACGAACAATTTAAAGATAAGAATCCCAAGGAACTCCGCACATTAATTATGTGCGGAGTGGGCAATAACGGTGGGGATGGACTGGCGCTTGCAAGACTGATGGCCGATATGGGATATCCGGTAGAGGTTTGTGTATGCGGTGAAAAAATACGTTCCTCCGAAGGCTGGAAAAATCAATATGATATTTTGCAGCATTATAATATAAAAATGGTCGCCACTTTGCCACGTGGTGAATATAATATTCTGATAGATGCGCTTTTTGGCGTAGGATTATCCAGAGATATAACAGGTGCTTATGAACATGCAATTACCTGGTTTAATAAGCAGCATGGCTATAAACTTGCAATTGACATTCCCAGTGGTATACATGCGGATACGGGAGAGGTTTTGCAGCATGCCATACAGGCGGACACTACCATAACATTTGGCTTTGTAAAAAGAGGACTTGTACTGGCACCCGGATGTAATCATGCCGGAAAGGTGATATGTGAAGATATCGGTATCCGCGAGAAAAGCTTTTTGGGTAAGAAACCCGGAATGTTTACTTATGATGAAACTATCACGGAACTGCTGCCGGTGAGAGATTCTTTGGGAAATAAAGGTTCTTTCGGTAAGGTGCTTATAATTGCGGGCAGTGAAAATATGGCCGGTGCGGCGGCGCTTTCAGCAAAAGCCTGCTATAGAACCGGCGCAGGTATGGTGAAGGTGCTCACCCATCCCATGAATATACCGGTATTGCAGCAATTGGTGCCGGAGGCGTTGTTTGGCACATATGAAGATTGGAGAAATTTCTTAAACTGGGCAGATGTACTGGTATTCGGACCTGGCTGCGGTATGAAAGATGAAATGGCAGCATGTCTGGAAGGAATGCTTACCGAGAGTGATTTGCCTTTCATTATTGATGCAGATGGTATTAATATACTGGCCGGTAATGAAAAACTGCGGGAACTTTTGATTCAGAGTGGTAAAAACAACAGGGATATCATATTAACACCGCATATGGGTGAACTTTCCAGATTGACGGGAACAGCCGTAGATGTGCTGAAGAAACTGATGCCGGAGGTGGCAAAGACCTATGCCGGAGAATTTAACTGTATTTTGGTGGCAAAGGATGCTGTTACTTTTACTTGTTGTGAAGGAGAGCCTGTTTGTGTCAATTTCAGGCATAACAGTGGCATGGCTACAGCCGGCAGTGGTGATGTGCTGACCGGTATAATAGCAGGTCTGGCTGCCCAGGGACTGGGAGGCTTTGAAGCGGCTGCAAAGGGTGTTGCCATTCATGGGTTGGCAGGCAGACGAGCTGTAGAATTATGCGGTATCCACGGTTGTATGGCAGGAGATATCATTGAAGGATTGAAGTGTGTAAATGAAAGAGTTGGAGACTGATAGGGATATGTTGGATAATAAGGTTATGGAAACCTATGCAAGGGTATGTGCAGAGATTGATTTGGATGCGATAAGAAGCAATATCCAAAATATGCACGATACCTTGTCCGCAGGCACTAAAATGGTTGCAGTTATTAAAGCGGACGGTTATGGACACGGAAGTGTGCCTATTGCAAGACATCTGGAAGATCTGGATTATATGTACGGTTTTGCCACTGCCACTGCGGAGGAGGCTCATATTTTGCGTATGGCAGGCATTGCGAAACCTATCATTATTCTGGGATATTCCTTCCCGTATGCATATGAAATGATAGCAGAGGAGGAGTTTCGTCCTGCGGTTTTCTCAGAGGAAATCCTGCAGGTAATGCGTGACGCGGCCGGAAAGTGCGGTAAGATTATAAAGGTTCATATTAAAGTAGATACGGGCATGGGACGTATTGGTATCAGACCTGATGCATGCGGTGTGGATTTTGTAAAGAAAGTCATGAATACTGAAGGTGTCGAGATAGAAGGCATCTTTACACATTTTGCAAAGGCAGATGAAAATGACCAGGAATATACAGAAAAGCAGATTGGTCTGTTCCATGATTTTGTCCGTCGATTAGAAGAAGAACTGGGACTGCAGATACCGATTAAACACTGCTCCAATAGTGCAGGTATATTGGATTGGCCGGCAGCAAATGATGATTTGGTAAGAGCAGGTATTACATTGTATGGTCTCTATCCATCAAAGGATGTAAACAAAGAAGCGGCTTCATTGACACCGGCGCTATCTTTATACAGTCATATCAGTTATATTAAAACAATAGAATCCGGACAGTCTGTAAGCTATGGTTGTACATATGTAGCGACCAAAGCCACCAGAGTGGCTACTGTGCCGGTAGGTTATGGTGACGGGTATCCCCGTTCTCTTTCAAATAAGGGATTTGTGTTAGTTGCAGGTCAAAAAGCACCTATTATAGGCCGCGTATGTATGGATCAGTTTATGATTGATATTACGGATATACCGGAAGCAAAGATACACGATAGAGTCACACTAATCGGTAAAGACGGTAAAGAGTGCATTACTGCCGAGCAATTAGGTGATATTTCCGGAAGATTTAATTACGAACTGGTATGTGATTTGAATAAACGCATTCCGCGTGTGTATAGATCAGGCGGCAAAATTATAGAAACCAGTGATTGTAATAATGAAATCTGAGTGAATTGAATACCTCCGAAAATTTGGGAAATACTATGCGTAAAGAAATGATTTAGGCTTGTATGCCATGTTTGGAGGATATTTATGTTGATGACCGGAGTAATGAGGCGTGGAGATGTTTTTTATGCAGATTTAAGACCCGTAATAGGGTCTGAGCAGGGAGGCATCAGGCCGGTTCTGATCATTCAGAATGATGTGGGCAACAGACATAGTCCCACGATTATATGTGCAGCGATTACTTCAAAGATGAACAAAGCAAAATTGCCTACCCATATTGAACTGGATGCAAAATTATATAATATGGATAAGGATTCTGTGATTTTGCTGGAGCAGCTTCGTACAATAGATAAGAAAAGGTTGAAAAGTAAAATCTGCCATCTGGACGGTGAAATAATGAATAAGGTGAATGACGCCTTAAAAATCAGTCTGGAGCTTTGTACATAGTGTGCGGTTCTTGACGAAACAGATGACGAATGATATATTTATTTGATAAACAAGTACGAAAGAGAGGATATATATAATGGAAAATGGTCCTGCGGCCGGGTATGTTTTGTTTTTTATTCTGGTTATATTGGATGTTTTCATGTATGGTTTTGAAAAAGCCATGGAGGTTCTGAGAACCAAAGATATTGCAAAGGATTCGGAAGTAGATTTAGGACCCAAGTATCGGCGTTTGATGAAGTTATTGGATTTTTCCAAAACAGGTTCTGATTTTATTCAGATGTTAACGGCGCTGATTAATGTGGGAATAGGTATTACCTGGATATATTTGGCAGCAAATAATGTATCTCCGCTTATATTGTTTTTGCTTTTGAGTATGTTTTTGATATTGGGAGTATTGTTGCCCCGCAAATTTGCAGGCAGACTGCCTGAGAAATGGGCGGATGCTTTTGTGTCTCCCGAAGAAGAAATTATTAATATGGTAAATGAAGGTCATGAACAGGGCATTATACAGGCCAGTGAAGCGGAAATGATTTCCAATATATTTGAATTGGATGAAAAAGAGGCCCAGGATATCATGACCCAGCGAAATGATATTAACAGTATAGATGCAGCCACAACATTGGGCAAGGCAATCGAATTTATGCTGGAGAATAAAAACAGCAGATATCCTGTTTATGAGGAAAATATAGATCAAATTATCGGTATTTTACATTTAAAGGATGCCATGCGTTATCAGATTGATGCAAATAACGGTGACCAAAGTGCAGAAAAGTCCTTAAAAGACTTGGGGGATTTGCTTAGAGAGGCAGTGTTTGTACCCAAGACCAAAAATATAAATGAACTGTTTCGAAAGATGCAGTCCACCAAGACACATATGGTTATAGTTGTGGATGAATACGGTCAGACGGAAGGTTTGGTGGCAATGGAAGATATTCTGGAAGAAATTGTCGGCAATATTCTGGATGAATATGATACGGAAGAGGAATTCATTGAAGAAGCGGGAACCGGAGAGTATATCATAGAGGGTAAGACGCCTCTGGAAGAATTGGAAGAGCGTTTTGATATCAGCTTTGATGAGGATAGTTTTGATACAATAAACGGCTTCATGATATCCAGACTGGATCGTATTCCTGAGGAAGATGAGGAATTTGATATTGATTATCAGGGGTATAATTTCAAAATTTTATCCGTAGAACATAAGATGATACAAAGTGTGCTTGTGACCCGTTTATCAGACGGAGATGTAGCACACGAGGAATCTGCTCTTGATGAAAATGATAAATAATGATATTATTTAACAGAGTTTATGAACGAAAAGGAGTAATACAATGTCAGGACATTCAAAATTTGCGAATATTAAGCATAAGAAAGAGAAAAATGATGCCGCTAAAGGTAAGATTTTTACTATTATCGGTAGAGAAATTGCAGTAGCAGTTAAGGAAGGCGGCCCCGATCCCGCAAATAATTATAAATTAGCTACCGTAATTGCAAAAGCAAAGGCAAACAATATGCCTAATGATACCATTGAAAGAGGTATCAAGAAGGCTGCCGGTGATGTGGGCAATGTTAATTATGAATATGTTACATATGAAGGTTATGGTCCTAACGGTATTGCTATCATTGTAGATGCACTGACCGATAATAAGAACCGTACGGCTGCAAATGTCAGAAGTGCATTTACAAAGGGACAGGGTAACATCGGTACACCCGGCTGTGTATCCTTTATGTTTGATAAGAGAGGTCAGATTATCATTGATAAGGAAGAATGCGACATGGATGCAGATGACCTTATGATGGTGGCTTTGGATGCAGGCGCAGAGGATTTCAATGAGGAAGAGGACAGCTATGAAATTCTTACGGATCCCGATGCTTTTGATGAGGTAAACAATGCACTTAAGGAAGCAGGTATCCCTATGATGAGCGCGGAAGTAACCATGATTCCCCAGAATTATGTAGAACTGACGGATGAGACTGCTATTAAGAATTTACAGAAGACCCTGGATTTACTGGACGATGACGATGATGTACAGGCAGTATATCATAACTGGGATGAATAAACCTAGACACCACCTTTTAGGGTGGTGTTTACTTAAATAAATTAAGAATGAAAAGAGGTAGATAAGAATGGCATCAAAGTATAGAAAAGAGACAATATGTATACAGTC
Organism: Acetatifactor sp.; assembly: GCA_045597105.1. Taxonomy (GTDB): domain Bacteria; phylum Bacillota; class Clostridia; order Lachnospirales; family Lachnospiraceae; genus Acetatifactor. The sequence goes on along the minus strand of JAZODQ010000020.1, from coordinate 34,496 downwards.
CGGATGGAAACCTAAAAATGGTGAACCCAGAGTGCTTCCCATTGTACAGAGTACTACATACAAGTATGAGACTTCCGAGCAGATGGGCAGATTGTTTGACTTAGAAGAAAGCGGATATTTTTATACCAGATTACAAAACCCCACAAATGATTTTGTGGCACAGAAAATCTGTGAGTTGGAGGGTGGTGTAGCAGCAATGCTGACCAGCTCCGGTCAGGCAGCAAACTATTATGCAGTATTTAATATTTGTGAAGCCGGCGGTCATGTAATCATGTCTTCCACTGTATATGGCGGTACCTTTAATCTGTTAACTGTTACCATGAAGAAGATGGGGATTGAGTGTACGGTTGTAGACCCGGATGCATCTGTTGAAGAACTTAATAAGGCCTTCAGACCCAACACCAAATGTGTTTTGGCTGAGACAATTGCAAACCCTGCACTGGTAGTGCTTGATATTGAGAAGTTTGCAAATGTAGCACATGCGCATGGAGTGCCCCTTATTATCGATAATACTTTTGCAACGCCCATCAATTGCAGACCTTTTGAATTTGGTGCGGATATCGTAACACATTCCACTACCAAGTATATGGACGGACATGCAATGTGTGTAGGTGGTGCGATTGTGGATTCCGGTAATTTTGACTGGAATGCTTATGCAGACAAGTTCCCTGGTTTAACCACTCCTGATGATTCTTATCATGGTGTAACATATACCGAGAAGTTTGGTAAGGGTGCTTATATAACCAAGGCAACCGTACAGTTAATGAGAGACTTAGGTTCCATTCAGTCTCCCCAGAATGCGTTCCTTCTGAATGTTGGTTTGGAAACTTTGCCTCTCAGAATGGAAAGACATTGTGCGAATGCACAGGCTGTTGCTGAATATCTGGAAGCACATGATAAGGTTGCATGGGTAAATTATCCCGGTTTAAAGAGTAATAAATACTACGATTTAGCACAGAAATATATGCCTAACGGTACCTGTGGTGTTATTTCCTTTGGTTTAAAGGGAGGCAGAGAAGCGGCAGAAAAGATGATGGACAAGCTGGAACTGGCAGCTATTGTTACACATGTGGCTGATGCCAGAACCTGTGTATTACATCCTGCAAGCCATACACACAGACAGATGACTAATGAACAGCTGGTAGAGGCCGGTGTTGCACCTGATTTGATTCGTTTCTCCGTTGGTATTGAGAATGTTGCAGACATCATTGATGATTTGGCTAATGCTTTAAATTATGTTTAGAGATCAAGTAAACCTTGATAAGAGAGGGTAGTATATATGGATAAGCTTGCAATAGTCGTTCCCTGCTATAATGAAGAACCTGTTTTAAAAATTGCATCTGAAGCACTCAGGGGAGTTCTGCAGGATTTGATTGAGAAACAGAAGATTGCCCCTGACAGCTTTATTCTTTTTGTAAATGACGGTAGTAAAGACCGGACATGGGAATTAATAGAAGAAGAGCATAATTTATATCCGGATAAGGTCAGAGGTGTAAAGCTGGCGGGCAATGTTGGTCATCAGTATGCATTAACTGCGGGTTTGATTACTGCAAAGGATATGTCGGATATCACAGTATCCATTGATGCAGATTTACAGGATGATGTAAATGTTATCGAGGAAATGGTCGATAAATACCATGAAGGAAAAGATATTGTTTACGGAGTACGTAAGGAACGCAAGACAGATACTTTCTTTAAGAGAACTACCGCACAGGCTTTTTACAAGCTTATGAGTCTGATGGGGGTGAAGTCTGTGTATAACCATGCTGACTTCAGACTGATGTCTAAGAGAGCAGTGGAGCAGTTTGCTAAATACGAAGAGACCAATTTGTTCATCAGAGGAATGATTCCCCTGATTGGTTATGAAACGGATATAGTGTATTATGACCGTTTGGAAAGAGTGGCAGGAGAATCTAAGTATCCTTTGAAAAAGATGCTTGCACTTGCGTTTAACGGTATCTCATCCTTTAGTATTAAACCGATTTCAATGGTAATGGGACTTGGTGTATTTATTATTTTTGCATCTGTTCTTGCAGCAATTTATGCCCTGATTTCCTTCTTTATGGGAAATGTGGTGCCCGGTTGGACATCGCTTATCCTTTCCATTTGGTTCTTAGGCGGTTTGCAGCTCCTGGCAATCGGATTAGTGGGTCAGTATATCGGTAAGATATATATGGAAGTAAAACACAGACCCAGATATAATATCGAAAAAGTACTTTAATTTACGGATTTGCAAGTTTGCATATGGAGATAAAATATGTTTTGGAAGAAAAATGCATTTAGCTATTTTATATGGGCTGTATATACGATAATAGTGGGAACACTATGGGTTTTTGTTACTATGACTCAGATTTCCCGATATGATTTCACAGAACAGTTGGCTGTTCCGGTAAAGATACTGCTCGTTGTGCTTCCGGTTGTTTTGATATTTGCGTTAGTATCAATGCTTCACAAATATGTATTGAATTATGTAAAACCTGATGCAGAGGGTATGAATACCCACAATGCTTCGGAAAAGATAAAAGTATTGATTATTATGCTGCTTGGCATAGCAGTACTATATCATGATGCGGATATATATTTTGAAAAAAACCTTGGTGCATATAGCGGAGCGCTTGTTTCGGATGGAACAGCTGTTGCATTTGAAAACCATGGTGCAACATATATGTACATGATGCTATTACGCTTTTGTTTTACCGTATTTGGGAATAAGGTAAGTGTAGCCTATGGAGTGCAGGCGTGTTTGTATTTTATAACTGCATTTCTGTTTTATATAGCATTTCGTCGTGAAGCCGGCAGAGGTCCCTCTCAGTTTACACTTGCTGTTTTTCTGCTTGCTCCTTTTGTCCAGGAAAATTTATTGATGTTTGGACCTAATTTGTTATATATGGCAGCATATTTTTTGGTTTTATATATCCTGAGCGGAATAAACAGTGATAATTCCATGCCTTTAATGCGATATATTTGTGCCGGATTATTGTCGGCTTGGTTGATTTACATGGATATACTTGGGATTACGCTTGTATTTTGGGCCGTAACAATGTTGTTTTTGCGTAGTATGGACATTCCTACTGCTAAAAATAAAAAAGGCCTGATGTTAGGATATATCTTGGGACTTCTGTGGGGGCTGATTGCAATTTTTCTGTTGCTTTTGGTATACACAGGAAAACCTTTTGACGAGATTATACTGGGATGGATAGATGTGTATATTCCGGATAGTTTCAGATTTGGAACTGCTTTTGAAAGTGCAGGCCGCTCCTTGCTTGCATGGATGACATCAGCAATGCTATTGATTAATATTTTTTCCTTCTGGTTCCGTAAAAAAACGGACAGAATGTGTAGTCATATCTGCTTGCTTGCATTCGTTTTATTGATGGAAATATTTGGTATTTCTTTTGTCGCAATGAATTATAATGTGTGGATATTTGTATTTGCAGTACTTGTTGCATTTATCGGTTTGTTCAGCAGTATGGATTTAACGGATAAAGCATATTTGGTATCTTTACAGAATGCTATGTTACAGGCTGAACAGGACGAAGCAGATGGTATTCAGAAGGATAAAGATGTTAATGCTACAGATGTAATTAAAGCAAGTGTTTCTACTCAAAATGATACGGATACTATATCAGAGAAAACACAAAAGCAGGATAAGGCTGTACGAGAGAAGAAGCATAAGAAAAATGAATCCCGGAAGAGATTTGTATCTAAGGATATGATGTTTGAACCCGCAGTAAATGAGCAGGAGGAGAAAAAAAACGAGCCTGTAAAAAAAGAAGAATCCAAACCGCAAGAGGAAGATAAATCACAATTTGTAAAGAAATCCGTTGTATTTTTGGAAAGTCCTTTGCCGGGACCCAAAAAGCATGTTAAAAAGGTTATGGATTATGATATAGAAGTTGCGGATGACGATGACTATGATTATTAATTGAATTTTGGGAAATAATAAAGAAGCAGAGAAATCTGCTTCTTTTTTTTATCAGAATGGAGAGTGTATTATGGCTGAAGAAATGAATGGAACTTTGAATAAGGTATTGGCAAAGGAAGGTCAGGGACATGATAATAAGAAAAATAACATATATCTGTTGTCCGTTATTGGTGAGATAGAGGGGCATGAATGTGTATCCAATAATGTGAAGGCAACAAAATACGAGCAGATACTGCCTAAGCTGGCTGCAATTGAAGATAGTGATGAAATTGACGGAGTGTTGGTGATTTTGAATACTATGGGTGGCGATGTGGAAGCCGGACTTGCCATAGCGGAAATGATTGCTTCATTAAGTAAACCTACTGTTTCGCTTGTGCTTGGCGGAAGTCATTCCATCGGCGTGCCGATTGCAGTAAGTACCAATTATTCTTTTATTGTACCTACGGCAACAATGGTGGTGCATCCGGTTAGAAGTAACGGAACTGTAATAGGTGTTGCCCAGTCATTTGATTATTTCAAACAAATTCAGGACAGAATCACCGGCTTTGTTTGCGAGCATTGTAATATTAAGACACAGCAGTTCGAAAAATTGTTATTGGAGACAGAGATATTAACACGGGATGTGGGAACTATTTTGGTAGGGAAGGAAGCTGTAAAACAAGGGATTATCGATGAAGTGGGTGGCATAAAGGATGCCTTATGTAAATTAAACAACATGATAACAAAGGATAAGTCGGATAATACAGGTGTCAAAGAGGACAAAAAAAGAAAAGAGGATGACAATTTACAATAAAAATGATATACTCTTATAAGTAAATTTTTGAAAGAGGTTGGAGAAATGGCAACAACGTCTCGTAAGAGTACATCATCTTCCAAAAAATCAACCACGAGCCGGAAAACATCCGGTAGCAGAAAGACAGGAAATTATCGAAAGAATCAGCAGGATAGTGCACTGAATCAGGAAATTGTTCTTATTATGATATTTGCAGCAATGGTATTGCTTTTTTGTTGTAATTTCGGACTGATCGGTCCTGTGGGTGAGGCAATCAGCGGATTCATGTTTGGCTTGCTCGGTTTTCCTGCATATATAGCGCCGATACTTATATTTATCGCAATTGCATTTGGAATGGCCAATGCGGGCAATCCTCATGCAACCAGGCGATTAATAGCAGGAGCGGTGCTTTTTCTGGTGCTTGGAATCATCTGTGATTTGCTTGTGAAAAACACTTCTTCCATGAATGCATATGATTGGAAGGCGATTTATGATTATTGTAAAACCAATAAAAAGGGTGGAGGATTATTGGCTGGCAGTGTTGCTTATTTCCTGCATTCAAATATCGGAACTGTAGGAACGGTACTGGTATCAGTTCTATTAACCATTATTTCCATTATCATTTTGACAGAAAAATCTTTCCTTCGATATGTGCGCCAGAGTAGTGAGCGTTTCAGGGAACAGTCTGCAGAGAATGCGTACAGACGTAAAGAGCTTGCTGAGCAGCGCAGATTGGAATATGAGGAAAACAGGGCGCGCAGAGAAGATGAACAGCGTGTTCGTGAAGAAGAACGCCATTTGCGTGAGGAAGAGCGCAAGCAGCGTGACGAGGAGCGTAGACAGCGTGAGGAAGAACGCAGATTACGTGCAGAAGGAAAAGAGAATGATAAAATCTTACGCCGTGAGCAGCGTAAGGTGACAGGCGTAACTTTAGATACATCGTTGCCTAAGCCGAAAAATAAAACCGGTCATAGGGATGATATTCATGAGATCACTTACGCCGATGCAGAATACGCAGAAACTGATAATGCTTTGAATGCAGCACAGAGTGCTGCGGAAACTGCCGCTTCACAGGCATTTGATTTCAGCAAAATTAACATTAGTTCCGTGCATCAGATGACGATGCAGGAGAGTATACAGGCAACAGCTTCACAAGAGCCTGTACAAGAGGCATCTGCATACAGGCATTATAAGGATCCCCTACCTGTGCAGGAACAGAAGACGATGATGCCTCATCAGCAGATTCGTGTACATAAAGACGGGCTGACGGATGGAGTAAGTGAGCGTCAAAGTGCAGTCGGTATGAGTGAAATGTCAGGCAGAGAGCGTGTGGATGTTAACGCCGGTATGCCGGCCACAAATTCCATGCCGCCTGAAAAGAAACCGGCAAAGAAATACATGTTTCCACCTTTATCCAGATTACAAAAAGGAGTGGCTGCCACAGGAGATTCTACGGCAGAATTAAAGGAAACGGCGCTTCGATTACAGCAGACTTTAAATACATTTGGTGTAAAGGTAACAATTACCGATATCAGTCAGGGTCCCAGTGTAACCAGATATGAACTTCAGCCCGAGCAGGGAGTGAAGGTATCTAAAATCGTAGGTCTGGCAGATGATATTAAATTGAATCTTGCCGCTACGGATATTCGTATTGAAGCACCTATTCCCGGTAAGGCGGCTGTTGGTATCGAGGTGCCCAATAAGGAAAATATGCCTGTGGCACTTCGTGATTTGCTGGAAAGTAAGGAGTTTAAAGAATTTCCTTCGAATATAGCTTTTGCAGTGGGAAAGGATATCTCAGGCAAAACAGTGGTATCGGATATTGCCAAGATGCCTCATATGTTGATTGCAGGTTCTACCGGTTCCGGTAAATCGGTTTGTATCAATACTTTGATTATGAGCATTCTTTATAAGGCGCATCCGGATGATGTAAAGCTGATTATGGTGGATCCTAAGGTGGTGGAGCTTAGTGTTTATAATGGTATCCCTCATCTGCTTATCCCGGTAGTAACCGACCCGAAGAAAGCATCAGCTGCTTTACACTGGGCGGTTAGCGAGATGGAAGACCGCTACCGCAAGTTTGCGGATTTAAATGTGCGAGATTTAAAGGGATATAATCAAAAAGTAGAGTCCATGCAGGAAAATGGCGGCGAAGCAACCATGAACAAGTTGCCGCAGATTGTAATTATTGTGGACGAGCTTGCGGATTTGATGATGGTTTCTCCCGGAGAGGTGGAAGACTCCATCTGTCGTCTGGCACAGCTGGCGAGAGCCTGTGGTATTCATTTGATTATTGCGACCCAGCGTCCCAGCGTGGATGTTATTACCGGTCTGATTAAAGCAAATATGCCCAGCCGTGTGGCATTTGCTGTATCCAGTGGTGTAGACTCCAGAACCATATTAGATATGAACGGTGCAGAGAAGCTCCTTGGTAAGGGTGATATGCTTTTTTATCCCCAGGGATATTCCAAGCCGGCACGTATACAGGGTGCCTTTGTTTCTGACAGGGAAGTAACGGATGTTGTGGATTTCCTGAAAAATCAGGCACTGGGTAATACATATGCTGAGGATATCGAAGCAAAGATTCAGAATATTGGAAGCAGCAGTGGTAGTGCCGGTGGTGCTTCCGGTGGCGGTAATGACTTGGATGAATATTTTGAACAGGCTGCACGCTTTATCATTGATAAGGACAAGGCATCCATTGGTATGCTGCAGAGGGTTCTGAAGATTGGTTTTAACCGAGCAGCGAGAATTATGGACCAGCTGTGTGAGTACGGAGTTGTTGGTGAAGAGGAAGGTACGAAGCCACGTAAAGTACTGATGAGTATGGAACAGTTCGAACAGTTGATAGACGAAGTTATATAGTTATATGGAATTATGAAACACAGAAACATATGATGACAGAGAGTGTTCATACAACGCTTTCCAAGAGGAGGAAAATATGAAAACAGATATACAAATTGCGCAGGAAGCAGTATTAAAGCCTATCACAGAGATTGCAGCTGAATTTGACATCACTATGGACGATTTGGAGCTCTATGGAAAATATAAGGCAAAGATCTCGGATGAATATATGGACAAAATCAGTGAAAGACCTGACGGAAAACTGATTTTGGTAACAGCAATCAATCCTACACCCGCAGGTGAAGGTAAGACAACCACCAGTGTGGGACTGGGACAGGCATTTGGTAAATTGGGCAAGAAGGCGATTATTGCGCTTCGTGAGCCTTCTTTAGGACCTTGTTTTGGTATCAAAGGTGGTGCTGCAGGCGGCGGTTATGCGCAGGTTGTTCCCATGGAGGATTTGAATCTGCACTTTACGGGAGATTTCCATGCGATCACTTCTGCAAATAATTTACTGGCAGCATTACTTGATAATCATATCCAGCAGGGGAATGCGTTACAGATTGATACCAGACAGATTGTATGGAAGAGATGTCTGGATATGAATGACCGCGTACTGCGTAATATTGTAGTGGGTCTTGGCAGCAAGACTGACGGTGTTGTTAGGGAAGATCACTTTGTAATTACTGTTGCAAGTGAAATTATGGCAATTCTTTGCCTGGCAGATGATATGGAAGATTTAAAAGCTAGACTGTCACGAATTGTAGTAGCTTACAATTATGCGGGTGAACCTGTAACTGCAGGCGAATTAAATGCTGTAGGTGCTATGGCAGCATTATTAAAGGATGCGTTAAAGCCCAACCTGATTCAGACACTGGAGCATACACCTGCATTAGTGCATGGTGGTCCTTTTGCAAACATTGCACATGGTTGTAATTCCGTGCGTGCTACAAAGACAGCACTTAAAATGGCTGATTACTGTATCACTGAAGCAGGATTCGGTGCAGATCTCGGTGCAGAGAAGTTCTTTGATATTAAGTGTAGAATGGCAGGACTTAAGCCGGATGCAGTAGTGCTTGTTGCAACTATCAGAGCACTGAAATATAACGGTGGTGTTCCGAAGGCAGAGCTTAGTGGGGAGAATCTGGAGGCATTAAAGAAAGGTATTGTAAACTTAGAGAAGCACATTGAAAATCTGCAGAAATACGGTGTGCCCATTATAGTAACATTGAATTCTTTTATTACAGATACAGATGCTGAAGTTGCTTTTGTAAGAGAGTTCTGTGAGAGCAGAAATTGTGATTTCGCGTTGTCCCAAGTATGGGAAAAGGGCGGCGAAGGTGGTGTTGCCCTTGCTGAAAAGGTAATACAGACACTGGAAACCAAGGAAAGTAATTTCAAGGTTTTATATCCTGATGAGCTTACTTTAAAAGAAAAGATTGAAACCGTTGCTAAGGAAATTTATGGTGCAGGAAATGTGAATTTTGCACCTGCTGTATTGAAACAGCTGGATAGATTGGAGCAGCTTGGATTTGGACATATGCCTGTGTGTATGGCGAAGAACCAGTATTCCCTGTCTGATGATCCTACACTTCTTGGCAGACCGGAAGGTTTTGATTTAAATATCAGAGAAGTATATGTATCTGCAGGGGCTGGTTTTGTGGTTGTTTTAACCGGAGCAGTTATGACCATGCCCGGATTGCCCAAGACACCGGCAGCCTTTGGTATTGATGTAGATGAGAACGGTAAGATTACCGGTTTATTCTAATATTGATTTTATCCTATAGAAAGGTTTAACGATATTATGGCACAGATTATTGATGGTAAGGCAATATCCTTGCAGATTAAAGAAGAATTAAAGGTTCAGGTAAGTGAACTGAAAGAACAGGGCATCACCATTACCCTTGCAGTGATTCAGGTGGGTAATGACCCTGCTTCCAGCGTTTATGTTAAGAATAAGAAAAAGGCTTGCGAGTTTATCGGTATTTCTTCTCTTTCTTATGAACTGCCTGAAGAAACCACCCAGGAGCAGCTTCTGGAGCTCCTTGCAAAATTGAATGCAGATAAAACAGTGAACGGTATTTTGGTACAGTTGCCATTGCCCGGACATATGTGTGAAGAAAAGATTCTGGATGCAATCCTTCCGGAGAAGGATGTGGATGGTTTTCATCCGCAGAATGTAGGATGTCTGTGTATCGGCAAAAAAGGTCATGTATCCTGTACTCCTGCGGGTGTGATTCAGTTGTTGAAGCGTTCAGGTATCGAGATTGCAGGTAAGGAATGTGTGGTAGTTGGACGAAGCAATATTGTTGGTAAGCCCATGTCACTGTTACTCTTAAAAGAAAACGGAACAGTGACCGTTGCGCATAGCAGAACCAAGGACTTACAGGAAGTTACCAAAAGAGCAGATATACTGGTTGTAGCAGTGGGTAAGCCTAAGATGATTACTGCTGACTATGTAAAAGAAGGCGCAGTGGTTATTGATGTAGGTATTCACAGAAATGAAGAGGGCAAATTATGCGGAGATGTTGACTATGATGATGTAGTCAATAAATGTGCAGCCATTACTCCTGTTCCCGGAGGTGTAGGACCTATGACCATTGCAATGTTGATGAACAATTGTGTATCAACTGCTCTGAAATAAATAATGAATAAGGAGCCGTAAATGAAGTGTAAAAAGTGCGGGGCCGAAATAGCAGAAGGTTCATTGTATTGTGATAAATGCGGTGAAGATATTCATATTGTTCCTGAGTATGATGCAGAGGAGTTTAATCTGGTACAGTCCATAAGTACTTTTTTTGAAGAACTTGGAGGGACGGATGAGCAGTCGGAAGTTACGGAAAGTACCTTAAAATGCAGGCTAAATAAAAGGATTGTATTATTTGTTTGCATATTCTTGGTGACAATTCTCATAATAGGAGCAGGTATTTTTCTTTGGTGCAGATATTCCTTTGCATTTCAAATGAAAAGAGCAAATGCATATGTGGTTGCATCTGAGTATGAAAAGGCGGAAGCAGCATGTAATCGTGCGATTGTGTTAGATGAGCAGTCGGTAAATGCAAAATTATTTTTGGCAGATATTTATTATGCACAAAATAAATTTACGGACTATGAACATCTGCTAACGGCTGTAACAGAAGATAAATACGGGCAGACAGGAGAGTTGTTGTCTGCTTATGAAAAACTGATTGCATTCTATTGTGAGCAGAACAGATACATGGATGTTACTTTACTTTTGAGTAAGTGTACCGATCAGGATATCAGAAACAGCTTAAAATCTTATATAGTAGAAGCGCCGTCAGCAGATTTGACGGAAGGTACTTATCGAAGTGTGCAGGTGTTAAAGCTGGATGCAGCAGAGGGAAACACGATATATTATACATTGGATGGTTCTCAACCGGGCATCTCTTCAACAGTATATAATATGCCGATTATACTGGAAAACGGAAAGCATGAGATTCGGACAATTTGTGTAAATGAAACCGGTATTCCCAGTATGACAGTTATATATGAGTATGATATTCATATAGATAAATTACTTGAGCCAACTGTATTTCCTGTTAGCGGCGAATACAATCAGCCGCAACTGATAGAGATAGAAGGTAATATTGATAATATTTATTATACACTGAATGGAGATCATCCGGATGATACATCAGAAGTATATACAAGTCCGATTGCCATGCCGGTGGGAAACAGTGTGTTTAAATTTGTGCGCATTGAGAACGGCAATTACAGTGAGATGGTTGAGAGAAAATATTATCTGGAACTGACTGATGCAATCAGTGTGAGCGATGCTGTAAATGTAGTTATAGAGCATATGTTGAATAAGGGTAAAATCAGAGATTACGAAGGTCATGTAGATGATTTAGGGGCTAAGCTGATTTATAATTATCAATATGTTATTTCCTTGACGGATAAGGGTTCTTTTTATATTATTAATGAGAGCTTCGCTGATTATGACGGCTCGGTAACACCAACAGGTGATGAATATGCCGTTGATATATATAGCGGAAAGCTGTACGGTTTGGAACTGGATATGTATTACAACTATGAATTAGTTGAAATAGAAAGTGAATCCTAAACATGGATTAGAGAGGTGGATTATGTACAAGATTTTAAAGAAAAAGGAGCTGACTACTAACATTTATCTGATGGAAGTAGAAGCAAAGAGGGTAGCCAAGGCATGTGAGCCCGGACAGTTTGTAATTGTCAGAATGGATGAGGAAGGCGAGAGAATTCCTCTTACTATTTGCGATTACAACAGAGAAAAAGGAACAGTAACCATTGTATTCCAGACGGTTGGTGCCGGTACAATGATGATGGCAAAATTAAACGAAGGTGACTATTTCCAGGATTTCGTAGGTCCTTTGGGATGTGCTTCCGAGTTTGTAAATGAGCCTATTGAAGAGTTAAAGAATAAAAAGATTCTTTTTGTGGCAGGTGGTGTAGGTGCTGCTCCCGTATATCCTCAGGTAAAATGGCTGCATGAGAATGGCATTGCCTGTGATGTTATCGTAGGTAGCAAGACCAAAGACCTGTTAATTCTTGAAGAAGAGATGCAGGCTGTTGCAGGTAATCTGTATGTAACCACTGATGACGGTTCCTATGGCAGAAGCGGTATGGTTACCCAGACAATTAAGGATCTGGTGGCTGAGGGCAAAAAGTACGATGTATGTGTAGCAATCGGTCCTATGATTATGATGAAATTCGTTTGTCTGCTTACCAAAGAATTAGAGATTCCTACCATTGTAAGTCTGAACCCTATCATGGTTGACGGTACCGGTATGTGTGGTGCATGTCGTGTAACTGTAGGTGGTAAGGTGAAGTTCGCTTGTGTAGACGGTCCTGAATTTGACGGTCATGCAGTAAACTTTGATGAGGCAATGAGACGTCAGGCTATGTATAAGTCTGCTGAGGGACGTGCTATTTTGAAGCTTGAAGAGGGCGATACCCATCACGGCGGATGCGGAAATTGTGAATAAAAGCGTGCTGACAGAGCAAATGGAGGAAAATATGGACGTATTAAAGAAAGTTCCTGTTAGAGAGCAGGATGCACAGGAGAGAGCTACCAATTTTGAAGAGGTTTGTCTCGGATATAATTTAGAGGAGGCTATGTGTGAGGCTTCCAGATGTATTACATGTAAGAATGCACAGTGTGTAAAGGGATGTCCCGTTTCCATCGACATTCCCGGATTTATTGATAAAGTAAAAGCAGGCGAGATTGAGGAGGCATATCAGGTAATCAGCCAGGCAAGTGCGCTTCCCGCAGTATGCGGACGTGTATGTCCTCAGGAAAGCCAGTGTGAAGGTAAGTGTATCCGTGGTATTAAGGGTGAGCCCATTGCCATCGGTAAGCTGGAGAGATTCGTTGCTGACTGGGCTAGAGAAAACAATATTAAACCCATGGGTGCTACCGAGAAGAAGGGCAAGAAGGTTGCTGTAATCGGTTCCGGCCCTGCAGGTCTGACCTGTGCAGGTGATTTGGCAAAGATGGGTTATGATGTAACCATCTTTGAGGCGCTCCATGAAGCAGGCGGTGTATTGGTATACGGTATCCCTGAGTTCCGTCTTCCCAAGCAGGCAGTTGTTGCTAAGGAAATCGAGAATGTAAAAGCACTGGGTGTAAAGATTGAGACCAATGTAGTAGTAGGTAAGTCTGTAACCATCGATGAATTAATTGAGGAAGAGGGCTTCAGTGCTGTATTTATCGGTTCCGGTGCAGGACTTCCCAAATTCATGGGTATTCCCGGAGAGAACTCCAATGGTGTATTCTCCGCAAATGAATACCTGACCAGAAGCAACCTGATGAAGGCATTTGATGCAGATTCCAATACCCCTATCATGCGTGGTAAAAAAGTTGCTGTGGTAGGTGGCGGTAACGTAGCTATGGATGCTGCAAGAACAGCTCTCAGATTGGGTGCAGAGGTTCATATTGTATATCGTAGAAGTGAGGAAGAATTACCTGCCAGAGTAGAAGAAGTACATCATGCAAAGGAAGAAGGTATTATCTTTGACCTTCTGACCAATCCTATTGAGATTATTGCAGATGATAACGGCTGGGTAACCGGTATGAAGTGTATTAAGATGGAACTGGGCGAGCCTGATGAATCCGGCAGACGCAGACCTGTAGAGGTAGCAGATTCCGAGTTCGTAATGGAACTGGATACAGTAATCATGTCCCTGGGTACTTCTCCCAATCCTTTGATTTCTTCCACCACAGAAGGTTTGGAAGTAAATAAGTGGAAATGTATCGTTGCAGATGAAGCAAACGGTAAGACCACCAAGGAAGGTGTTTATGCAGGCGGTGATGCAGTTACCGGCGCAGCTACAGTAATATTAGCTATGGGCGCAGGAAAAGCTGCAGCAAAGGGTATTGATGAGTACCTGAGCAATAAATAAAATGTAGTAAAAGTGCCTGCATCTTTGAGGTGCAGGCATTCTATTAAATAAGAGCAAGATTGCGTTGGTAGTGTAATGGGAGGATAAAGGCATGGCTTGGTGTCCCAAATGTAAAAATGAATATCGTGAAGGTATAAAAGTTTGTGCGGATTGTGGATGCGAACTTGTAGATGAACTTACGGCCGGTATTGTTGAACCGGTTCTGGTAGGACCTCAGGAGTATATGTATGAGGTAAAGGCTTATTTGGAGTACAATCATCTGGAAGATGTTGAAGTCAGATATAATGAGTCCAAAGATATATATGGTGTATTTATTCAGGAAGAGGATAAAGAACTTGCCATGAAGCTGATACAGGTTTATATTCGTCAAAAGAATGAAGAAGCCAGAGAAGAGGCGCAGCGGAGCGAGGCAGAAGCAGAAGATGATACTGCAGAAGCAGTGGCATCTTCTCCGGAAGGTATGGACAAGGCAGAAGCGGAAAGAGTTGCTATGGAAAGAGCTATGGCAGCAAAGGAAGAAGCCAGAAAATATATTAATTATCGTAACAGCTCTGACAGAGCGGCGGATAATCAGTCTGCAGCATGGTCACTGTTACTGGTAGGCGGCGCCGTACTTATTTTCCTGCTTCTCAGTGTTTTTGGCATTCTGAAGATGAATTTCAATCCCTTCTTTTATGGTGTAATGTTTGTGGTATCCGGTATCTTTGTTATCATGGGCATAGTCTCCTTAAAGAGCGCAAAAGGCTATTCACAGGTAGCTGCTTCTGAAAAGGCGCAGAAAAAGGAAATCAAGCAGTGGGTTGAAGAAAACGTTACTGCACAGATGATTGATTCCAGACTGAAGATTCATGGTATGTCTGAGGAAGAGAAGTTTTTTCATAGAAATGCGCTATTGAAAGCAGTAATCAATGGAAAGTTCCCTAATCTGGATCAGGCATTTTTGGAGCATTATATTGATGACACATTATATGATGTAGTTTATTCAGGAGAAGAGGCATAGAATTTATGCGAATAACCATTCTTTGTGTAGGAAAAATCAAAGAAAAGTTTTACAGAGAGGCGCTTGAGGAATACCAAAAGCGCCTCAGTAAATATTGTAAACTGGAAATTATTGAAGTAGCGGATGAAAAGACGCCGGATAAGGCCAGTGCTACGGAAGAAGAGCAGATTAAGGAAAAAGAAGCGAAACGTATTCTTGACAAAATAAAGGAGGATACCTTTGTTTGTACTCTTGAGATAGCCGGGAAGCGTTTTTCCTCGGAAGGATTTGCTGAATTTATTGAAAAAAGCGGTATTCATGGAATCAGCAGTATTTGCTTTGTAATCGGTGGTTCTCTGGGATTACATACTTCCGTGCTTGCACGTTCCAATCAGTCCTTAAGTTTTTCGGATATGACCTTTCCGCACCAGCTTATGAGAGTGATATTGGCAGAGCAGATTTATCGGGCTTTTCGGATTATACATAAGGAACCGTATCATAAATAACCAGTTCAGCCTGTGCAATGGCAACCACCACAAAATATGCCTGCATATTTTTGTGGTTGACTAATTGCACAGAGGGAGCGCCCGTATATGAGCAAAGTTAGCTGCAACGCAGCGAGAAAGCACCAAAGGTGCCTTTGCGAATAGGCGCGGGCTGAACTGTTAGTAAATGTGTTGAAAGGGTGGTAATTGTACCATCCTTTTAAATATTTTTAGTCACTTGGCAAGTCGATGATCGGTAAGTGGGAGATAGATGTCTTGTGCAAATGATTGCTCTGATTTTGTGATTTCTATAGGATGTGATACGGTGTTTCTACTGAGGAAGTACTTCTGTATAGTTACCGGAAAAAGCGGTACAGTGAGGAATTGAATTTTTAAGAAAAAAACTGTATACTGAATGAAGAATTGGATATGTAAACAGTTCGACAAACTTGAATTGACCGAGCTCTTTTGAGCGAGGGATGACAATTGAACGCAGTTCAATTGTATGGAATTAATAGAGTTAGGCAAACTTAAATTTATATATTTCACGCCCGTACCTTTCATACCTCTCTAATCTATTTCTTGCGTCCTTCCGTTTTGATTTGCCCAAGTAATCCTATCATCAACCTTCCGTACTAAAGAAAAACAAACAGGTTTAAAGTACTTTAACCAAAAGCTTCTTCCATAACTATTTTGTGATTCAAAAACCACAGCACATCTTTTATAACCATTTAGTGATGCTTCACTAATTGCTGATTGAAGCAATGCTTTCGTAATACCTTTTCCTCTAAATGGTTCTCTTGTATATGTAATACCAATGCTAACCGTATCATTATCAGATAAAATCTGTGCATCATTAGATTTCTTATAGCTTACTTCCACCATAGAAATTATTTTTTCCTTATGTACAGCCAGCCACATCGTATTATTTGAATCTTTTAACCATTGATTTACATCCTCTGCATTTTCAACATGTAAGAATGGCAAAAAAATAGGTGCAGAAGCCATATACCTTTTATATTCAAGAAGTAAATCCAGAACCTCTCCCATGTCATCCTTTTTATATTTTCTAATTTCTATATCATTGTTAATTTTACCCGACAAAAAATTCAAATCACGAACGGCATCAACTACATGTATTCCAAATCCATTCCACGACCAGATATTCATTGTTTCATCATCATGCCCCAATATAGATATCGCATGATTAAGATATCCATTATCAACCCATGTTCTAGCTGCATTATCATATAGTTTCTGGTATACTTGCGCCTTATCCTTGCTTATAACAGTGTGCGCCCATTCAGGACAATAAATCCCCTGTTGAGTTCCTTTAAAATTTTGAATTGGTATTCCAATCAGATATCCTATAACATCATTATTATCTATAGCAACGAATCCTGTAGATTTTGCGTATAAATCATGTAGTAATTCAAAAATCACTTCCTTATTTGTGTATTTCTCAGGAAGAATATTCTGCTTTTCTCTTACCTTCATATAATTTCTTGTAAATAGTTCTGATACAGACTCTAAATGCTTTTCATCAAGTTTGATTATTTCCATTCACGTTGTCTCTCCACTTTTTAAATTAACAGCCCTGGCTTCTTGCCCTTCGGACAAGAAGTATCCCTCGCTCAAAAGAACTCGGTCAATTGGAATTTGTTGCTTATAAATTTATCAAATAATACTGGCTGATTTTTCCTTCTTTATTGTTATCATTTTCCTCTATCAGCACTCCACCGTTTTTCTTAATGGTTGCGGCAGACGCCATATTATCTTTATAGCAACCCAATATGACCTTATCCATTCCTTTTTCTCTGCAAACGGACAATGCATGTCGGAGCATAATAGTTGCATGTCCTTTGTTTCTTTCAGATGGTCTCACACCATATCCTATATCACCATATTTTTTTGTGAGTGACTCAGGTAAATCGTATCGGATGCTTAATAAGCCTATAAGATTGCTATTATCAAAGCATAGATACAACAAGGACTTTCCCCAAAACTCATCGCCCACCATAGCATTTCTTTGAATTGTTTCTACCCAGTCAGAATACTCAGAAGTCGATAAGCCTAAACTTGCACTGATACTGGTTTCATTATTGTCGTAGTGTTCTTGAACATACTCTTGCAATATTTCTTTATCATTGATTTCAGGAAGTCTATATATCATTTTGTGTACCTCTATGAACTAAAATTTGTATACTTTATTTGTATTCATAATTCGGTTTGAGATAAACATTTTCATTATCTCTAATCTCTTTTTTATATACTTGCTCACCCCAATCACTTCGACTTACTTCTTCAAATGCGACAGACACATCATCCATATCAACTTTTAATTCTTCTACAACAACATCTGCAATCTTTTTAGCAAGATTAGTCTTTATTTCGTCATTTCTTCCCGGCCATAATTTAACAACAATATGTGGCATAACCTTCACCTCCACAACTTCTAATTCTTTTTCCCGTCAACTTGGAATTTGTACTTATAATCTAACTTTTCCCTTTCTATATCTTCCAAAAAACACTCCATCATCTACATATTTTTCTGTTTCAGATACCCACATCGGAAATTGCCCTGTTGATAATGCGGTTTGACCATTTAACATCCCTGTATGAAATGACAAATGTCTAAACTGTCGTAATACCAATTCCATGCGCGTATATCGGCATTGTTCTGGTTTTTCATAAAGCATATCATCTGTAAGGGAATCTAGATATTCATAAGTTTTCTTTTCAATACTATATAAATAATCCAATAATTCTTCGTCTGATAGAATTATCGAACAAGGCTTTTCAGGGTCGTCCATTCCTTCTTCATGAAATTGGGGTTCCTCATACGCAAAGGGATTAATAAACCACTTATCTGCTGAATGAAGAGCATGATAAACCCATCTCCAACATGGAGCTCCACAACATAGTGCATCTCTATCATAACTCTGTATAGAAGTTTTAATATTTAAAAAGTTAGGTTTTGTCATCTCTTTTATTATCATACATAATTCATTCATCATTGCACCTCCACATTTTTTTATAAAACCAGTTCAAAATATAGCTCGGCTCGTTCGTTATCATTATATTTTTCAGTCTCCTGAAAACCGCAGCTTCGATACAAGTGTTGTGCTGCGGAAAATTGCTTTCGCGTATCTAAGCATATTTTATTGTATTGCTGTTCTCTCGCATAAGCTATGGCATACTCTAAAAGCAATCTTCCATAACCTTTCCCCTGATATTCCGGCATTACAAACATACGCTTCAGTTCAATCACTTTATTGTCGATGTCAATTATGCGTACGGCAACTGTTCCTATGAGAACATCACTATCATATAGACACCAAAAGCAACCGTTTTGCATATAATATCGTTCCACATTTGCAATATCAGCGTGTCTGTCCATTGGCGAATAGGGTATACCAACAGATGCAAAACATTTTTTAAAAAAATCCTCCACCGTTTGTTGCATAGTAGGTTTAAAAGTCTTGATATCCATTGATATACCTCCTTAAACTGAAATTCGTCTTTCCTATTGTTTCGTTATGTAATCCTTGTATTCTCTATACCAGGAAGGAACTACGTTGTTCATTTTGTCATACCAGTTTACTACGTTTTTGTTCAACTGTAAGATACGATCTAAGCTATCCGGTGCAAAATATTTAGCCCATACAATAGATGTAATTGCACTGGTCGATAAATACAACGCCAGCATTCGCCAAAACTCTCCCGGTACAAGATGATTAAAATATCCATCTATCTGTCCGGCTGCAAATGCAGGATGTTCAACTCCAATATTTATGAAATCAACCCAGGGATCTCCGGCGCCTTCAAAATCTACTGTCTGCCAATCTATTACAAATATCTCTTCGTCGTCATTGATAATCAAATTCCCCAGATGATAATCTCCATGTATGTTGCATTGTTTTCTATCATGTAACAAATACTTGTTTTCCTCCATAAAAAATAGAATTTCTTCTGCACCATCAAATGGTATGCCTTCGTTTTTGTATGCTTCTATTCTTGGATGAATCACTTCAAAATATCTGTCATACCAATCTTGTTCCATACCTTTTATTGTTGAATGCTCGTGAATAGCTCTTAATATCTGACCTGATTTTAACCCTATACTATATTGCTTCTCCTTGGCCATGTTCGGTACTATTTTCTCAGCTTCTTCACCCTCCATCCATTCTAAAAGCATATAAACAGATTCTCCATTATCACACGTACCAAAATCTATCGCTTTGGGAACCGGCAAGCTTGCTTTATTTAAACATAAAAGAAATTCATAATCCTTCTTTTTAGTTTCATAATTAGATGCTTCTGTAATACGTAATAAAAGTTTCTTGCCTTCTATTGTCTCAATGTAATATTTTCTATCTCCAGACATTCCTTTCTCTATCTCTTTTACTGTAGAAAAAGTATCTGCTCCCGATATACCAGTAAACATATTCCTATTTCCTTTTTTCTTAATCCTTTTTTGCTCTATACATTACCCTGTTGCCATCCACATCCAAAAATCCATATTTTCTATACAAACCGTGTGCATCTTTTGTTTTTAATAAAGCGGGTGCTTTTGCAAAACGTTCATCCGAAACCACTGCAGAAATAAGCATTTTACCTATGCCCTGTCCTCTGTGATTTTCATCCACAATCACATCGCACAAATACCAGATTGATACAAAATCCGTTACTACTCTGGCGAATCCAACCAGGTTTTCTTCTTCGTCAAACGCACCAAAGGAAATTGAATTCTTAATAGCTGTAAGAACATTCTCTTCTGACCGTTCCTGGGCCCAATATGTTTGTTTCAGCAATTTCATAAGTTGCGCAATATTAATTTCTTTCTCTGTTGAAATATAATACATTGTTTTCTCACCCTCCATATTTTCCGGCCTGGGCATGCCACATGGTAGCATACTGTCCGTTCATTGCCAGCAACTGTGCATGTGTGCCCTGTTCGATGATGCGTCCGTGTTCCAGCATGATGATACGGTCTGCATCGCGGGTAGTAGACAAACGGTGAGATATGTAGAATACTGTTTTGTTCACCGCTGCCTCATGCATGGCCTTATTCAGGTTATACTCTGCGATAGGGTCCAGAGCACTGGAAGGCTCATCCATTACCAGGATATCAGCCTGCTTGTAGAAAGCTCTGGCAATAGCCACCTTCTGGCTCTCGCCACCGGAGAGGTTCACACCCCTTTCATCAAACTCAGTAGTTATAGGAGTATCCAATCCCTGTGGTAATGCCTCTAATCTCTCACCGAAACCACTGTGATACAGAGCATCCTTTACTGCTTCCTCTTCCTTGCCCACATCCTGCACATCGTTCAGAATAACATTTTCCAACAGGGATGCACCGTACATCTGGTAATCTTGGAATACTACACCGATACGCTTGTGATACTCATCCAAATCATATTTTTTAATGTCATTTCCATGGTACAAAATCTGTCCGCTGCTTGGATCATACAATCTCATGAGCAGCTTAATCAACGTAGTCTTTCCGGCACCGTTGTATCCGACGATTGCAATCTTTTCACCGGCCTTTACATTCAAAGTGATATCGTGGAGAATCTCCTCGGATTCCGGTGTATAACGGAAACTGACATTCTGCAGACAAAGCTCACCTACCCGGGTAGGTACATTTTCTCCTTCACCATGCTTGATTATAGGCTCATAAGCCAAGAAGCTTCTGATTTTGTCCACATACATACTGTTTTCATTAGCCTTAGGTGCAATTTCTGATAATCCTCTCATACCGCCGCGTAAACTTCCGGTTCGATTGAAGAGCACCACCGCATTGCTGTAATCGATTGTATGTAAGACTGCTGCCTGAAATATTAAATAGGCTATATATAGTCCATCAATAATGAAGTCTCCTGCCAGATATCTCTGGGCAAAGGTCAGTCCCGCTCTCTTTCCTGATACTGCCTTCTGTTCTTTGATGATTTCCTCATTAGACTCTTCAAAGTCTTTTTCCAATATATCTCCTACTTCACGATGCAGACGCAGTTCCTTGGCATAATCATTCAGATAAAATACTCTGCTCACATAATTACGCTTACGCTCCCAGGGATTTACTTTCAGTCTTACCTCGTAATTTAACTTGTTCAGTAATTTTGCCAGGAAGAAATTTAATACAAAGGAAGCCAATACAAAGAGCACACCCATTGCATCCGTCATCAGGAAGAACACACCTGTTGATAATACAATGGTAATACTCTGGGTAATGGAATTCAGCAAAGCCAGAAATCTGTCAATGGAACTTTCCGCTTCAGCCACCGCCAATACAAATTCATTGTAGTACTGGGGGTTATCATAACATTCTAAATCCAGTTCTGCTGCCTTTTCGTACATCTTTTCTTTCAAAGCCTGATATAATTTAGGCTTTACACGATATGTCATTCCATGGATGAAATATCCATCAGGAATAATCTGTATCATATTGATTAATAATATAATTCCAATTACCAGTAGCGCTTTCCAAAAGGGCTCACCATATTCTGCACAATGCAGTACATAACGAATTCCCAATGTATGCTCTAAAAAAATCATAATCTGGTAACGGAAAGCATCATATATAAAATAAATCATATATCCCGGAGCTGTCTGAAAACAGAGCCTCCAAAGATATAAATGATTGTCCCACACTTTTTTCATACTTCCTCACTTTCTGTCTCATTGACGGTAACAAACAATAAGCGCCATGTTTCGCAATCCATCCTTATGTTAGTGAAAAGATTCCTTCTGTCATTTCCCCGGGAGAAGTAGCCAGATAGTTCTCTGCCTGTTTCTCATACATATCAGCATAGAGACCCTTTTTCTGCATCAGCATCTGATGGGTTCCCTCCTCCTTTACTGTTCCATCCTCCAACATGAATACCCAGTCCGCATTCTGCACGGAGGATAAACGGTGAGAAATAAACAGCATGGTTTTTTCTCTGCTGCTCTTTAAAATATTGTCAAAAAGCTTGTATTCAGCGATAGGATCCAGCGCACTGGAGGGCTCGTCAAATATCTTCACCGGACAATTTTTTACAAATGCTCTGGCTACCACGATTTTCTGGTACTCACCTCCGGAAAGTACTGCACCGTCTTCTGCAAATTCCTTGGTTAAGATAGTATTTAAACCATTTGGCAGGGACATTACTTTGTCATACACACCCGCCAGCTTCAGTGCCTTCACCACATTTGCTTCATCCTCAGGCTGCGCCTTGTGCATGAGCACATTTTCCATAACAGACAAGGAAAATATCTGGTAATCCTGAAATGCTGTAGCAAAGAGCTGACGATATTTTTGCAGGTTATATTCCTTGATATTTCTGCCGTTTAATAGAATCTCTCCCTCTGTAGGATCATAAAGTCTCATCAAAAGCTTGATAATCGTAGACTTACCGGCACCATTGTGTCCTACCAGCGCATACGTTTTACCGCCTCTGATTTCGAATGACAGATTCCTAATGACTTCCTCATCCTTGTAGGAAAAACTTACATTCCTGAACGCAATACACTGAATTTCTGTGCCGGGATCAACACCATCATAATCCTCCGGAATCTTTTCTTCATATTCCAGAAAATTACGTAAGTTATCCACAAAGAGACCGTTTTTAAAGCAAGTCATCAACGATTCCGTAAAGCCAATCAGTATCCATGTGGACGAAACCATCATACTGGTGAGAACTGCCAGCTGTGCTAAATCCATGGTGTGACTTACTAATGTACGATACGCCCCATAAATCAGTAAACCTTCAAAAATAAAAGTAAACGTAAACATAACCCTGAACCAATGAAACACCATTGCTTTAGGTGTATACTTCTTTGTTACTTCAATCACACCTTTGATAGCCTCCCTATAATGACGCTTCATCAATGCAAAAGCATCTGTCAAACGTATTTCTTTGGCATAATCTGTCAGATACATTACACGATTCACATATGCAATCTTACGGTTGTGAGGTGCCATATCCTTATTTCTCTCAAATTCAATCTGACTGATTTTTCTGTTAAACACGAAATTTCCAATAACAGGAAACAATACAAATAATACAGACAATTTATCCACATCAAACATCAGCCAAAAGGATACCACCGTTGCAATAATACCGAATATAACACCCCATATCATATCCACAGTATCTGTTAATCTCTGATCTGCCTGCTCCATAGCCAAAGTATATTTATTATAGAATTCACTATCCTCAAAGCAGGACAATTCTACATTTCGGGATTTTTTAAATAAAATCTTGTTCAATCCCTTATTAATAATGACCTGGGTAACAGGTATTACTTTACCGTTTACGGTAGCTACATATAACGATATACTTGCAAATACAGTTACCGTAATACACAGAAACATCATTATGGATGAAAATTCCTGTTCTGTTTCCAATGCATTTATTACAAATCTCATAAAAAATGCACTGTAAAATAACCATTCAAAATATGCCAGAAATCGAACTATCGCAATATGAACCACTCTTCCCGGACATATGCTCCATAGTAGCTTCAGTGCATACAAATTGTTTTGGAATGCTTTGATTCCTTTTTTCATAAACTTTTCCTCCTCTTTTTGTACTTCCCAATTCCCTCTGTAAAATCAACTCCACTGTCTGGGGAAATATTGCTTTTTCAAAGGTTTAAAGTTCTTATGAAACTCTTCTACTTCATCCTTAGATAACTCTTCAAAAATTTCCGACTCAATAAATTTACCACCGATTGCTGATAAACTACCGGGCCATGACTCATATCCCATAAAAGGATCAGAATTACTGCCATCTGCTGTAGTAATGCCGAAATGATCACAAGTTTTAAAACCTCTTAACGGATAGTAGTCCGGTTCCCCAAAAATCACGATACCCGGATATCCTGCCTCTTTTACCAAAGGAATGGTTTCTGCCAGTAACATTTCTCCTACTCCCGTACCTTGCCATTTAGGTGCCACACTTAAGGGTCCGAAAGTCACTATATCCGTCTTTACACCATCTTTTTCAAGCCATGCCTTACTGTAAAAAATACAACCGATGACTTCTCCGTCCTTCACTGCGATTCTGGATAATTCCGGCAGATATACGGATGTTTTTCGTATTTTATGTACCAGGTAATGTTCGTCACAGCCTTTTTGATGTTTATTCCAAAAGGCTTCCATATTCATTTCTTCCGTAGCATGATAATCCGACGGCTCTTCTTTTCTAATCTCAATATCCTCACGGTTCAGCTTAGGTGGTTTGTTATATATAATACCCAGCTCTATACGGACTTCTTTGCGTTCCAGATCACGATTATTGTAGCAGCAGGCATCAAACCCTATTAAAGAAAAACCTTCCTGCAGATAAAAAGCAATTGCACCTGCATTACAGGACTGGGTTTCCAAAATAATGGCTCGTCTGCGTTCCAGTCTGGCCTGTTCCTTAGCAACTGCCATCAGTTCATGAGCAATCCCTTTTCTGCGGTAATCTTCATGAACCCACATCTCTGTTACTCTAAGTCTGTTAGACCACTCTTCCGGACATGTCTCTATACAGGCAATCATTTCTCCTTCTTCATCCAAAACACCCCATGCACATGCCTTTTCATAATGCTCCTGATATAATTTATCAGGAAAATCATACTCCTCCGGATAATGACTTACCGGCGTTTCAAAAGGTTTCTTTTCCAGCTCTACTATGAAACCATTTTTCTTTTCTTCAATGACCACATCATAATATTCTTCAGTGGTATATCTCATAGGAATTATTTTTCCTTCCCAATCCTTTTTAGAAAGGTGAATTATATGATAATTATTTTTCATTGTATACTTTTCTCACTTTCATTTATTGATATTTTGGGTACAAAAAAGCCGCGGTAAAATTACCACGGCTCATAATTACACAATACTATTTGAAAATGTTTCTGACTTCCACTGGAAGCCGCACTCCCACGCTCCGGTACAACTAATGCCCGTGCAGGTACCATTTCCAAACTGAGAACCCGAGGTAATTTGACAAATCAACTTATTTCTGCGATCAATATTATGTCTCTTAATAAACATGTCATTACCTCCTTTCTCGTTATCTACACTTTATAGTTTTATATACTAATGCTATTTACCAAATAATGCAAGCTTTTTTTTAATTAATTATTTATAGTACTTTCTTACTATTTTCTTAATATTCTACTCCTTTACTTCATATAAATAAGCATTTCCCTGCTTTCCAACCTGCTGAATCACTTCCACATAAGCCAGTATATGGACCACTGTCCTTGCAAGTCCTACAGGGATATGTACCGTCTTTGCAAAATCCTTTACAGTAAAAGGTTCCTGTAAATCATAAGGGATGAACTGCATGTAATCCCGGACACACTCAATATCCACCTCTTCTACCAGTTCAGTAGGGATGCGGTCATAGCGGGTAGAACCCTTTTTTTTATCCTTACTCCAACCGTTTAAGAGCTTGTATTCTTCCATATCAAGAAGTACCAGCTTCAGCCGTAGGTTGGGATCTTTCAAGAACATTTTGATTTTATATAGTTCCATGAAAGCCAGATAGGGATTTCCTTTTTTGGGAGACTTTCTCTTATTGCTGAGCTGCCCTGTTTCCTCATCTATCCAAATCAACCACTTTTCTCTGGGAATAGGATATACAATTGTCACCGGATATAGAGGCAGAAAGGTACGCAGCTTGTTACGCATAGCATTAAAACTACGTGTCTGTATCTCCATGATAGACTCATTATGATAAATATCAGCTACATAATTTTCGATAGGTATCTCCTGCTTATCTTCATCCGGTTCGTAATAATTCTTAAGTATGGCATGAACCGTCTTTTCAGACAAAGTACCGATACCCAGTCTCTGTCTGTCCACTCCTATAATCTTTTCTTTAGCTGCTTCAAAAGCTTTCTTATCTATATTTCCTATGTTCTTTTCCGGCATACTTTAATCCTTATAATTTCTTATGAAGGGTTCATATTGGTTATGAATTGTATCCTTAAGCCTGTTCTGATTGCTGCATTTTATCATCTCTTGCATACATCAATTTCAAAATAATGGGTGTAGAAATACTGGATACAATAATCAGGAAAATAACAGCTGTGAAATATACAGGAGTCATAAGTCCAACAGACAAACCCTTCTGAGATACGATAAGTGCTACCTCACCACGGGTCATCATACCTACACCAATTTTAAATGCATCTGAATTATTGAATTTACAAAGCTTTGCAACCAAACCACAACCTACTATTTTACATATCAGAGCTACTGCTACAAATCCTATGGAGAATAATAATATTTCTGAATTAATATTATCAATACTGGTCTTCAGACCAATACTTGCAAAAAATACAGGTCCAAAAAGCATGTAAGAATTAATATCCATTTTTTCAGCTATATACTCAGAATCTCTGATAGAACAAAGGATGATACCTGCTACATAAGCTCCGGTAATATCTGCGATACCAAAATAAACTTCTGCAATATATGCCATAGCAAAGCAAAGTGCCAGACTTAAAATAGGTATTCTTCTGGTATGAGGGTATTTATTATCCAATGATTTAAATAATTTATATAAAATAAATCCAACTACAATAGCAAATACGAAGAAAAGTAAGGTTGAAAGTACTACTGATCCCGGATTACTTTCAGGATTTTTAAATCCGATTACAAAGGTTAGTACAATAATACCAATAATATCATCAATAATCGCTGCACTTAATATAGTTGTGCCTACTTTACCTTTTAATTTACCTAATTCTTTCAAAGATTCTACAGTAATACTTACGCTGGTAGCAGTCATAATAACACCTATGAAAACTGCCTTAAAGAACTCTTCAGAACCCCAGGGTGCAACACCGTAAAATCCCATGTATAATAATGCACCTCCAACCAAAGGTACAAATACACCTGCACAGGCAATTAAAAGTGCCAAAGGACCGGTTTTTAACAAATCCTTGATATCTGTTTCCAGTCCCGCAGAAAACATCAGCAGTACTACACCTATTTCTGCCATCTGAACCAAAAAGTCAGTCTGCTCTACCAATCCCAAAATACTGGGACCAATAATCAAACCTGCCACGATTTCACCTACAACTTGAGGTGCCTTTAATTTACGTGCAACAATACCGAAAAATTTAGCGAATACAATAATAATCGCTAAGTCTTTGAATAATTCAAAGCTTTCCATAATTTCCTCCTAAAGATGTATTCATCTTTAATCTAAAATATATATTATTTATAAAAATATGAAACTCACAATTCTATATCATAGCACTATTGATTTATATTTCAAGCATAAAAAATAATTAATTTACAACAAAATTATTGATGTATTATTAAATATTATACAAAACAAGGCGCCTGACAGCGCCTTGTTTAAAACATTTATTCATTTTCTGCAGAATCATCACTTATATTTTTGGATACTTCATCAGAAATATCTTCTAAATCAATTTCTTCAGGCTCAATATCAGCAACTTTTTCTACATGATCTCTTACCTTGGCAATTTTCGCTACCTTAACACCCTTTTCCATGTTAATCAGTTTCACACCGGATGTGATACGTCCTAAAGTAGATATATCAGACATACGAATCTGAATAATGATACCTTCATTGGTAATCATCATGATTTCATGCTCGTCAGTAACAGCCTTTACACCTACTACATCACCTGTTTTTTCGGTAATCTTGTAACACTTCACACCCTTACCGCCACGGTGCTGTATATTGAACTCTTCCATAAGAGTACGTTTACCCATACCATTATCGGAAACGATCAATAAAGAGTCGCCCTGTTTCTTCATCTGCATACCGATGATTTCATCACCATCATCCAAATTCATACCAATAACACCCATGGTAGCTCTACCGGTATTTCTAACATCAGTTTCCTTGAAACGTATACACATACCGTTCTTGGTTACCAGGAATAATTCGCTATCTTTGGTTGTGGTCTTTACTTCAATCAATTCATCATCATCACGAAGAGTAATAGCAGTTAAACCATTCTTTCTGACATTAGCATACTCAGACAAAGCAGTTTTCTTTACAATACCATTCTTCGTTACCATAAAGAGATTCTTATCATCATTGTATTCTCTGATAGGAATCATTGCAGTGATTTTTTCACCGGGCAGAAGCTGTAACAGATTAATAATAGCAGTTCCTCTGGCAGTTCTGCCTGCTTCAGGAATCTCATAAGCCTTCAATCTGTAAACTCTACCCAAATTAGTAAAGAAATTCAGGTAATGATGAGTGGAAGTCATCAGCAAATCTTCGATGTAATCATCTTCAATAGTCTGCATACCCTTAATACCCTTACCACCACGGTGCTGAGCCTTAAAGTTGTCCACTGTCATTCTCTTGATATAACCCAAACTGGTCATTGCTATTACAATATTTCCTCTGGGAACCAGATCTTCCATGGAAATATCAAACTCATCAAAACCAATTTTACTTCTTCTGTCATCACCATACTTTTCAGCAGTATATGTGATTTCTTCTTTAATAACACCTAAAAGAATCTTTTCATCAGCAAGAATTGCTTTTAATTCTGCAATCTTTACTAATAACTCATTATGTTCATCTAAAAGCTTTTCTCTTTCCAAGCCGGTCAATGCACGCAGACGCATATCTACAATAGCTCTGGCCTGTGCTTCAGAAAGTTCGAAACGCTCTATTAATCTCTCTATTGCAATCTGCGTATTCTGGCTGCTTCTGATGATAGAGATTACTTCATCAATAAAATCCAAAGCTTTTAACAGACCTTGTAAAATATGGTCTCTTTCTTCCGCTTTGTTTAAATCATACCTAGTTCTACGGGTAACTACATCCTTCTGATGTTTCAAATAATACTGTAACATCTCAAGAAGAGTCATTACCTTAGGCTCATTATTTACCAGAGCAAGCATAATCACACCAAAGGTATCCTGTAATTGTGTATGCTTATAGAGCTGATTCAGGATAACATTTGCATTGGCATCCCTACGTAATTCAATAACTACGCGTACACCTTCTCTGTTAGACTCATCTCTGATATCTGTAATACCATCAATTTTCTTCAACTTCACCAGTTCAGCAATCTTAATAATCAGATTTGCTTTATTTACCATATAGGGCAATTCAGTAGCTATAATCTGACTCTTACCATTAGGAAGCGTCTCAATATTTGTCACTGCACGTACACGAATCTTACCGCGACCGGTGCGATATGCTTCGTTACAACCGGCAGTACCCATAATAAGACCACCGGTAGGGAAGTCAGGCGCTTTAACTATTTCCAGAACCTCTTCAATATCGGTATCTCTATCTTCATTTACTTTATTATCAATAATTTTGACTACTGCATTTACTACTTCACGCAAATTGTGAGGAGGTATATTGGTAGCCATACCTACTGCTATACCGGTAGTACCGTTTACCAAAAGATTAGGATATCTGCTGGGTAAAACAGTGGGTTCTTTTTCTGTTTCATCGAAGTTAGGCACGAAATCTACTGTATCCTTATTGATATCAGCCAATAACTCCATAGAAATTTTGGACAAACGTGCTTCTGTATATCGCATCGCAGCAGCACCATCACCGTCCATAGAACCAAAGTTACCATGACCATCTACCAAAGGGTATCGGGTAGACCAATCCTGCGCCATATTAACCAAAGCACCATAAATAGAACTGTCACAATGAGGATGATACTTACCCATGGTATCACCTACAATACGGGCACTTTTTCTATGAGGCTTATCAGGACCGTTATTTAATTCTATCATGGAATAAAGCACACGTCTCTGTACAGGCTTAAGTCCATCTCTGACATCAGGAAGGGCACGAGCAGCAATAACACTCATAGCATAATCGATGTAAAAGGTTTCCATTCTTT
Organism: Acetatifactor sp.; assembly: GCA_045597105.1. Taxonomy (GTDB): domain Bacteria; phylum Bacillota; class Clostridia; order Lachnospirales; family Lachnospiraceae; genus Acetatifactor. The sequence goes on along the minus strand of JAZODQ010000020.1, from coordinate 4,233 downwards.
CCTTCAAATCGACTTCTTGTATTTTGTCTATCTCCGGTTCTCCTGTCTTATCAAATATATCGTCGTTCATATTTTCCTCTCATTCCTTTATTGGATATCTTTTCTACTTCGTAGAAAACTTCCATTCGCTACGGCTACGCCTTCGCTCATGAAAGCTACTCGTCAATAATAAAAATAAATATTTATGTAAACATAATATTTATTTTTATTATTTTCTCGTTAGATATCCAGGTTTTTAACAAACTTCGCATTTTCTTCGATAAATTCTCTTCTGGGTTCTACTTTATCACCCATAAGCGTAGTGAAAGTCAAATCAAGCTCAGACTCCATCTCTTCATCATAATTTACACGAAGTAATATTCTGCGTTCCGGATCCATGGTAGTTTCCCAAAGCTGGTCTGCATCCATCTCTCCCAAACCTTTATAACGCTGAATTTTGTTATTCTGGTCTCTGCCCACTTCTTTTAAGATACTGTCAAGTTCTTCATCACTGTAAGCATACCATACCTTTTTATTTTTTTCTAATTTGTATAAAGGAGGTTTTGCCAGATAAACATATCCTTCTTTTATTAAATCAGGCATAAATCTGTACAGGAAAGTTAAAAGCAAAGTACTGATATGTGCACCATCCACGTCCGCATCAGTCATTAATATAATCTTGTGGTAACGTAGCTTAGTAATATCAAAATCTTCATGAATGCCTGTACCAAATGCAGTGATCATTGCTTTAATTTCTGCATTTGCATAGATTTTATCAAGTCTTGCTTTCTCTACATTTAATATTTTACCACGTAAAGGAAGAATCGCCTGTGTCGCACGGGAACGGGCAGTTTTTGCACTTCCACCCGCGGAATCTCCCTCTACAATGTATATTTCACAATTTTTAGGATCCTTATCAGAACAATCTGCCAGCTTACCGGGCAATGCCATACCTTCCAAAGCAGTCTTTCTACGGGTTAATTCTCTGGCTTTACGGGCAGCCTCTCTAGCTCTCTGTGCTAAAATAGATTTTTCACAAATAGACTTTGCAATGCTGGGATTCTGCTCTAAGAAGTAAGTCAGCTGTTCACTTACAATACCGTCTACAGCACCTCTTGCTTCTGAATTACCTAACTTCTGTTTCGTCTGACCTTCGAACTGAGGATCTTCTATTTTAACACTTATAATAGCAGTTAAACCTTCTCTTATATCTTCACCGGATAGATTAGGTTCACTTTCTTTTAATAATTTTGCAGTACGCGCATAATCATTAAAAGTCTTGGTAATCGCATTTCTAAATCCCTGTAAATGAGTACCACCTTCAGGTGTATTAATATTATTTACAAAGCTGAATACACTTTCATTATAGGAATCATTATGCTGGAAAGAAACTTCTACATATACATGATTCTTTTCACCCTCAAAATAAAGCACATTTTCATATAAAGGAGTTTTACTCTTATTCAGGTAAGTAACAAATTCCTTAATACCGCCTTCATAATAAAACTCCGACTTTTTCTGCATTTTACTATTTAAGTAATGAACAGGCTTTTTATCTACCTCTTTTTCAAAATTAAGGCCCTGATCCTCTGCAGCTCTTTCCAACAATTCATTTATCTGCGCATTTTCACTATATGTATCTAAAGATTCTTCATCCTTAATTCTTAAATCATGCAGAATAATTCTGAGACCTTTTGTAAGGAAAGCCATTTCTCTTAATCTTTTTTTGAGAACATCATAATCATAAATAGTAGTCTCTGTAAAAATAGTTTCATCAGGTAAGAAAGTTACCTTTGTACCTGTTTTTTCTACAGGACAAGTACCTATTTTCTTTAAAGGATAGCAGGAATGGCCTTTTTCATAGCGCTGTTTATAAATCTTACCATCCTGGCAGATTTCAACTTCAAGCCAATTAGATAAAGCATTTACAACGGAAGCACCTACACCATGTAAACCGCCGGATACTTTATATCCTCCGCCGCCGAACTTACCACCGGCATGTAAAATAGTAAATACTACCTCAACTGCAGGAATACCTGCTTTTTGATTGATACCTACAGGAATACCTCTACCGTTATCTTCTACAGTTACGGAATTATCCTCATTAATATAAACTTGTATGGTATCACAATAACCGGCTAAAGCTTCATCTACGGAATTATCTACAATTTCGTATACCAAATGGTGCAAGCCTCTGCTGGAAGTAGTACCAATATACATACCGGGTCTTTTTCTGACAGCCTCAAGTCCTTCTAAAATCTGGATTTGATCGGCACCATATTCATGTTCTACTGCTGTATTATTCATGCTTTCTTCTGCCATATTAATAACCATTGCCTTTCCTGTAACCCTACATTTATTCAGGTATTATATTATTATTAGCATTTAAACACTCTACTGTTCCGTTATCAACCTTGAAAATACGATTAATTTCAAACCTGTTATTTACAAAATCTTCTAAACCGGTACAAGTAATAATTGTCTGTATATCTCCTATACTATTCAGTAAGTAGTTCTGTCTGTTGCTATCAAGCTCTGACAATACATCATCCAAAAGAAGTATAGGGGTATCTTTTGCAATCTTTTTAACCAGCTCAATTTCAGCTAATTTAAGAGAAAGAGCAGCTGTTCTCTGCTGACCCTGTGAGCCGAATTTACGTATATCCACATCTCCAACCATAAAAGAAAAATCATCCCTGTGAGGACCTGTTGATGTCATCTTTGCCTTTATATCTCTATCCTGGCTATATTTCATCTTTGATTCAAAATCCTCTATTTCTACATTTGGCTCGTATTTAATAAATAATTCTTCCTTGCCGCCGGATAATTTTTTATGAATATCATATATAATTTCATTTAACTGAGTAGCAAATATCTTACGTCTTTCAATAATTTTACTTCCAAAAGATACCAGTTGCATATCCCATATATTTAATGTTTCCCGCAAATCAGGATTCATAAACATATCTTTTAAAAGTTTATTTCTCTGATTGATTATTTTGTTGTAACTGTTTAAATTATATAAATAAAAATTATCTAACTGACACAATTCCATGTCTACAAATCTTCTTCTCTCGGCAGGACCATTTTTAATTATACCTAAATCCTCCGGTGAGAAAAAAACTACATTACATAATCCTAAAAGATCTGCAGCCTTTTTTATCTTTTGTCCATCGATAGCAATACCCTTTGACTTATTCTTACGAAGGTGCATGTCCACTCTGGTTTCAACACCTTCTTTTTCCATATATGTTCTTATATGTGCCTCATCTTTTGCAAAATTAACAATATCACTATCTTTGCTTCCTTTATGAGACTTAGTGGTAGCAGCAACATAAATTGCTTCCAAAATATTTGTCTTACCCTGGGCATTATCCCCGAATAAAATATTGGTACCACTATCAAACTCCATGGAAAGGGATTCATAATTTCTATAATCCGCCAGTTCTATTGATTTAATATACATTTATAAAACCACATCTTTCTCTAATTTTAAAATCAATCAGTAATTTTAATTGTATTTCCATCAAATTCAACTATATCACCGGCAACTAATTTCTTACCACGCTGAAGCTCGGTCTTACCGTTTACCTTCACTTCACCTTCATTAATCACTATCTTTGCTTCTAAGCCGGATTCTACCAAACCTACAGCCTTCAGAGCCTGTCCCAGCTTAATATAATCCTCTCTCAATTTAATCGTTTCCATAAGGATTCTCTTTCTTAAATCGTTATTAATTAATATAAAATATTATTCAAAATAATTAGCTTACAGTTGTAAAATTAACAGGTAAAATCATATAAATATAACTCTCCTCAGCATTCTTTATATAACAGGGAGACTTAGAATTTACCATGTACAAATCAACCTCTTCATCATCAATTACACGAAGTGCATCAATGAGGAATTTAGGATTGAAACCAATCATCAGGTTCTTTCCATTCTTTTCTATTTCAATTTCTTCATTCATACTACCTATTACGGAATTAATCTTTAATTCCATACCCTCATCGGTAATATTCATGATGATAGGCTTCTTGTCACCTTCTTTTACAAGCAAAGTTGCTCTGTCTATACAGTTCAGTAATTCTTTTTTATTAATCTTAACCTTTGTTTCATAATCACTTGATAACATTTGGCCAATTCTAAAGTATTCTCCTTCAATCAGACGAGAAACTACAACTGTATTGTCAAATTCAAATACAATATGATTGCTTGTAAAAGAAATGTTAACCTCGCTTTCTGCTTCTCCTG
>JAZODQ010000019.1:0-2825 GCA_045597105.1 Acetatifactor sp. | reverse complement strand
AAGGCATACATACCGGCAACTGACATTGACGGACAGACGAATAATTATACTTTTCGGGCGCCGTTACTGCTGGTTTTTGAAGAAAACAGACAGAGCATGGAGGAGGCAATTGCATTTGCCAAGAAGAGTGGACTTGCAGATATTGCAGCTGCAGTAGATTCCAGTGTCCTTTTTGTGTATCCCACCAATGAAGGCGGTTGGAAGAACGCAACAGAGGAGTTATATGCATCTCTTATAGCGGAAGTGAAGATGAATCCCAATTACGCAGACGGTATTACGGATGTGACAGATTTCTTTACCCGGGAATTCAAGGGTTACTTTGTGAGAGGTGCTATATTCAGAGCGGATATTTACAGTTTTGGTGCATCTGCGGATTATGTTGCACAGAATCTGCTGAAAACAATAAACGGTGAGTATCTCTGGGGACCCGGGGAGATTACACCTGCTATGTGTTCCATGGAGAATCTGAGTGTGGTTCCTGCACCTGAGCGCAAGGATATCGGTATATTGAGCGTTGGTAACTCAGATGAAATCAATGCAGCATTTAAGGATTGTACGAACCTGTTGATTAAGGCAGAAGCGGACTATAAGGCTGATTTTAAGGCTTTTGTCCGTAAGTTCAAAATGTGGTGCGGCAACATGCAGATAGAGCCTGATTTTGAAGCAATGGAGATGACGGAAGAAGCCGGTAGCGTAGTGGTGAAGACTTCACCTGATCACAGAGGTACTTTCAAGGATACTGCAGAGCATAAGGTGGGTTATTTCGCTTACTACAACAATGACATATTTGATCAGGGACCGGTTCCCTTAGTGGTGGGATTTCATGGCGGCGGCGATTCTTCCATGTTCCTGACATTTGTTTCCGAATGGTATAAAGTTGCACACAAATACGGTTTCCTGTATGTGTCACTGGAGAATCATCAGAATGTAACAGCCACAGAAGCCATAGAAGTAATCGAGCATCTGAAGAAACGCTATGCTATAGATGAACACCGTATATATGCTACCGGATTCTCTATGGGTAGCGGCAAAACCTGGGATATGTATCAGGAGTACCCGGAGGTATTTGCAGCTCTTGCACCTGCAAGTGCGCTGTTCCCGGTGAAGAATAATCCATTTGGTAAGTCTCTTGAAGATGGAGCGAATACCACGGTTCCCGTTCCTATTTTTTATTCCGGCGGTGAAGAGTCCCATCTGCCTGAATTACCTTTCCAGGCGGCATCCGCACTTGAAAGGATCCAGTATGCAGCCCAGGTGAATAAATGCAAGACTCTGTTTGACTTAAACTATGATGAAAAGGATAACTGGGAGAATCCTATATGGGGCATTCCCGGAGACCGCATGGAGAAGATTTATGATGCGTCCAGAGAGAGCTATCTGACCATTCAATACTTCGACAGCGAGGATGGTGTATGCAGGACCGCATTGGCAAGCATCAGTGGCCAGGGCCATGAGTACAGACACCATACTTGTGAATATGCATGGAAATTCATGTCACAGTTTACCAGATAGAAAGCAGATAATGATATGCAGGCAGCCGGCACGGGAGAAACTGTGTCGGCTGTTTACCTATTTCCAGGATATATCTTATGTAGGGATAGTACGCTATGTATATATTTAATAGTAAACAGAACAAAATTGAAAATGAAAAGTTGTCCGCCTGCGATTTCAAAAGAAGATTTGTAAGAGTAAAGGAGCCGCAAAAAGCAGTGTTCTTTGATAGGGATGGGACACTCCATGTGGATAAAGTGGAGACAACCTTGGATAAGGGCTTAGAAATATTTCCCGATACGATTCAGGTGCTGAAAGAAGTCAAGAGAAGAGGATATCGGATTATAATTATTACGAACCAAAGCGGGATTGCAAAAGGACATATTACATTAAAGCAAATGCATAAGCTTCACAAGGCATTGAGAAGAAGGCTTGCGAGAAAACTATGCTTTATAGATGCAATCTACTATTGTCCGCACCAAAAAAGTGATCATTGCAGATGTGCAAAACCGGGTACCGGCATGTTTGACAGAGCCCAAAGGGAGTTTCATATCGATATCAGTAAGTCCTATATAGTGGGAGATAAAATCGGTGATATTAAGGCGGCCCAAAATGCAGGGATACCAAAGGACAATTGGTTGTTAGTGACGACCGGAATATATGAGAATAATGATTATCGTACGGAACCTGGGATTGATGAATTGGAACCGAGGATACTGAGTAATTTATCTGAGGTACTGGCAGAAGTAAAAAAATTACACTAGATTTTTTGCCTTAAATTAGGAGTTTGGGTTATGGTTGGAAAGTAGAGAGTTTTGGGAAAATCCAAAAGATATGTTAGAATTATTGACAAAAATGTCACAAAATTGTATACAAATCATGGGGGATTTGTATTACGAATAAAGGGAGGAGAAGCAAATGGAACAGGAATATCGATTATCCAGGAGAATCATAGCAATTCTCACGGTTATTATTTCATTTATTGTATTTATAAACGAAGATATTTCGGTAAAGCTGGTAGGAATTTGCCTTTTTACCGGTATAGCATTGTTTATCAGTTATCTTGGTACTAAAGTAAGCCAAAGAATGATACAGATTGGAGATAAGATTTCAGGTATTGTTCTTCGGTTTTTATATTACGTTCTTTTGTTGGTTCTTATTCTGGCAATTGTTGCGGGGTTCTGGTTTTTGGTTAATTTATTTTATGATTCCAGTTCGCATTCCGGTAATTTTGCAACTGCTCTTGGAGAAGCAATACTTTTGGTTTTTATAGGTGCTTCTTTCTTTGTTTTTTTGTTAATTCCATATTTACAAACTTTGATTGTTTTATTCTT
>JAZODQ010000018.1:0-4362 GCA_045597105.1 Acetatifactor sp. | reverse complement strand
CGCGCACCGAGCCGCATACATAGCTCCCAGCATCTCGCCGGTCACATTGCGGTGCTGCAGGGACTGTTCATTGTCCCCGTTGCCGAACTTGGTATAAATACTGCCATCCGGCAGAATAAACACACAGCCAAAGGCATATTTCTTGATGGAGTCCTCGTAACTGCCGTCCACATATGCCAAAACAGCACCTTGGGCAGGTATTTCATTTGCCTCCTCTTGTTTTTTTACGCATCCGGCATTCTCTCCCTTTGCACCCGCATACTGTGCTGTTGCTCCTCCGCTAATTTCCATCATCTCCTGCTCAGACAAGCCAAGGTATGCCCCTACCTCCTGCAAAGTGGCAAAGCCTTTATATACCGCACCGGGATAACCGTCCACGGACTGCTTACAGCTGTCCCAATCCGTAAATATCCCCGTTGTTTTCCCTTTTTTAACAGCATAATACTTTTTAGTTGCCATCTGTGCCTCCATTATCCAAGTCCTAAGCTTTAAAAGATAATTATAACAAATCCCACAGACAGGTTCAATCCCCGTCTGTGGGAAAGTTCATAGTTATGCTTCCTCATTCACTGTGATTTCATCGCCTCTGAACCGGATCTGCGGCATGGCTTTACCATTTTCCGTAATCCACTTCACCGAGAAGGTTTCGATAAATATATTGTAAGGGGTCTTTTCCTCATCTATATAAGCCCATGGATACTCGTCTTCACAGTAGTAACCGGTCTGCACACCATTCCAGCATACATACGCAGAACTATCTGAATCATTACTTACCAGAACCAGCGCTCCGTACTCAAAATACAGTTCATCAAAGCTTCCCCATTCCTCCGGCATATACAATTCCTTGATTTTCTTGGCTGTCCCTTCCGCACAACTGTATATATTGATGCCGTTTTTATCACCGAATATAATCTCCTTCATACCATCGCCGTCAAAATCATAAACGCCGGCATATACCAGACCATTCCACTCTGTTTCCGGACCATGAGGATTTATCAAATACTCCGTAGGATTGCTGAGGATTTCTTCATATACGGCATATTCCGCCTTCAGTGCGCCGTTTTCATCCTTCATACCGAAGTGAATATCATCTGTGAAATCAATACCTTCTGTTACATATTCTCCGTTTCTGTACACTACCGTTATCTCAATGCCGTAACCGGACCATTTATCAAACAAGTGAATATAACACTTCAGCCCTTTTGTATCATCCAATTCCACCGGCTCTGCATACCATACAGGTACCTTCTGGCCTTCCTCCGTATAAAAATCACGATATTGATTCCAGAATTCATAGTCAGGCACATATATGGCTTGACTGAAATCACAAGAAGGTAGCTTAAAGCGGTATGTGTACCCATCCTGTTCTGTCAACATTTCTACTACATTACTTCCGCCCCATCCCCTCTCAAAGGGCAACTCTGCCACCTGATAAACATCTCCCTGCTTCTCATACAGGGTAAATGCACCGCCGCTTCTGGGATCCGTACTCATCTCATAGGTCTGCCTGAACAAAATCTCTTTTTGACCGTCCCCGGTCATATCAAACGTAACAATTTCCGGTGTCCCCACCGTATCAGCATCGGATATCTCAATACAACCACCGTTTCCAAACTCTATACGATAATTACATGCATATGTACCATTTTCTTTTGCTATGAATGCTCTGTATACCCTGTCATATATGCCATCTTCATCGTAATCCTGCTCTACAAAATTTGTATATCCGGCCCATTCATAACTCTCGTCCAGATAGCCGGTATAGTCCTCGTATAAAAAGTAGGTTTGCATGATTTCCTCGGATTCTCGGGAATCTTCTGTTGCCTCATCAGGCAATTGCTGCGTCTCTTCCTCGTTCTGCATCACCGACTCTTTGGTGGCCTCTGCCGTCGTTACTCCGGCCGTAGTATTTTGCCGGTGAATGCCTGTCTTTATCACAATGCCTATACCTAGCATGACTAAAACTACTGCCCAAAAAATTATTGGCCATAGCTTTTTCTTTTTCATCTTTTCTTCCCTCATTGATTTCCTCCCTGATACAAGCACTAACATTAGCAGCCACAAAAAATACTGCAAACAGTCCTAATGACTGCCTGCAGTATCATTATACCAGACTAAGCCTGGAAATCAATATGCTGTCCTACCTTTAACTCCTCTGCCGTCTGCACCTGATTGCTTCTTTCTGCAAAGGTATAGTCCTTTAATTTCTGGAGAAGTTCCTCCACGGAGGATGCTGACAATGTCACAGTATCTTCCGGATGTCCGAATCCATGTACATGTTCTCTGCCTTCTGCTTGGCCATTCTCCAAACGCTCTTTCGCAGCATGTTTTTCAGACTCTTTCTCAGCAGCCTTGCGGTCTGCCTTTTTCTCTTCCGCTTTTCTCTCAATGCGCGCCTTCTGGTCTGCTGAAGATTTCTTCAGTGCTGCAAAAAAACTTACCGTACCATTATCATTCACCTGTATGCCAAATCCCTTTACATTGGCACCGGAGCTTTCCATACTCTGCTTCAGCTGCTCTAATGTGGTACGGGCATTATCTATAATTCCTTCATACTGCTTACGATAATTCTCGTCTGTAGCCATTTTTTCAATCTTGGCTTCATCGATAAGTACCACCGTCTTAATCCCGGTAGCATAGTTCCCTGCCTGTGATTTTACCTGCTCCATCTTGTCCGAACTCACCAGAATAAAGTCCATATCTGCATACTTATTCTTCAGTTCTTCATAATACTTCTTTGCCGTATCACTCAGCTTCGGTGTACCGATGGTCCTACCATAATCATCCGTTTTTTTGTTTGGCTTACCTACATCATTTTTACCGTATGCCTTATACGCTTCGATACCGCCGGACATACTCACTGTGTTCACGCTCATATTTTTACCTCCTTGTAAAATGAACTTTTCGCACTGCAAATCCTTTTGCAGCTATCCTTTTAAATGATATCGGCATATTAGATACAAATGATAATAGGATATACAAAACTCTACTTACTCTTTTTACGCTTGCGGCGCTTTTTCCTTCATTCCATATTATCTAACAGTTCCTGATAAAATCTGGAATAATCCGCCCGTTTATCCCCTACAAACTTGATTGCCGCAGATGGATGAGAATTCATAACTCCGGTAAGCAGATAAGGAATATCATATCCCCAAACATTACCCTTATCTTTTTCTGCCTGAATATACTTCTGTACGAAATCCATAACAGGCACCAGGTTATACTTGGGATTACGCAAAAACGCCAGCAAGGATTCCATGTAACAATTGCCTGCACCACGGCCCATGCCACTGATAGTTGCATCCAACAGGCTGGCACCATTTGTTACTGCCTCAATGGTGTTGGCAAATGCTAACTGCTGATTATTATGTGCATGTATACCTATTTTTTTGCCGTGTTTTTCTGCTATATTCATATACAAATCAGCCAATCTGCGTATCTGTTCCGGGTAAAATGCGCCGAAACTGTCTACCAGATAAATAATATCTACATCACTTTCTGCCAGAATCTCCAGGCCTTTACAAAGTTCATCTTCACGCACCTTGGAAATCGCCATGATATTTACAGTCGTTTCATATCCCTTTTCATGGGCGTCCTGAATCATTTCAACTGCAGCAGGGATCTGATGAATATAGGTTGCTGTACGCACAAGGTCAATAACACTGTCCTCTTTTTTCAAGATATCATTCTTATAATCTGTTCTGCCTACATCCGTCATAACCGCAAGTTTTAAATCAAAATCATTATTTCCAACAATCGCACGGATGTCCTCTTCCTCACAGAACTTCCATTTGCCGTAATCTGCCTTATTAAATATCTCCTTGGAGGCCTTATAGCCGAACTCCATGTAATCCACACCTGCTTTGATATTGGTACGATACAGATCTTTTACGAATTCATCCGTAAATTCAAAATTATTTACCAAACCACCATCTCGCAAGGTACAATCAACCACCTTAATATCAGGTCTGAATGCAATTAAATTACCATTATTCTTTGTCTTTTCCATAAGCTCCTCCAAGTAATAGCTTCTAGTTCTGTCGCTTTAAACCGTTACACTTTAAACCGTTGCGCTTTAAAGTCTTAAAGTAACCTTAGGATAGTACTTTTCGATTAATTTGTCAATACAAAAATAATTATTTGCTTTTTATTCATCTAAATTCTCGTATCAAACAAACCGCAGAAACTATCAATAGGGTCTATACCTGTGAACGCTTCCGAACCTGTCATAAGCTTTTCTACCAGGGCATCAAGGGTGCTGTCCTTGCCATCATAGGTATTGATATACGTTCTTGCCTGCGGTATATCAGCCAACATGGTGGGCTGCCCGCAGCCTACAACCACTACCGGTATTTCAAATAC
>JAZODQ010000017.1:0-19265 GCA_045597105.1 Acetatifactor sp. | reverse complement strand
ATTATTACAACAGACTGGCACAGAAGGTTTTCTTTGCATGCCTAAAAATATGATTTTTCAGTCAAAACATTAAAATGTCCTCAAACGTAGCAATGGGGCGGTATCCCAAAGGATACCACCCCAACTATTGACATAGAGCCTTTATTTTTACTGTGAATACAAAAAAACACCGGGTAATGATTATTCACTACCCGGTGTATAATACATACATTACAACCTGAAAATATTATTTGTTGTAATTTACGATTTTGCCAAAGTCAGGCTTCAGGGAAGCACCGCCTACCAGACCACCGTCGATATCAGGCTGTGCAAACAATTCAGGTGCGCTGGATGCGGACACAGAACCGCCGTACTGGATACGGATTGCTGCTGCAGTTGCATCATCATAAATCTCAGCGATGCAATCGCGGATAGCTTTACATACTTCCTGTGCCTGCTCTGTAGTAGCTACCTTGCCTGTACCGATCGCCCAGATAGGCTCATATGCGATAACAGCCTCAGCCGCCTGTGCTGCAGTTACATTCAGGAATGCAATCTTAATCTGCTGACGAATGAAGTCGATGGTAACGCCCTGCTCTCTCTGGGTGAGAGTTTCACCACAGCAGATGATGGGGGTAATACCATGCTCAAATGCTTTCAATACTTTCTTATTTACAGTTTCATCAGTCTCTGCGAAGTACTCTCTTCTCTCAGAGTGTCCGATGATTACGTACTTAACGCCTGCATCTGTAAGCATTGCAGGAGCGATTTCACCGGTGTATGCACCGCTTTCCTCGAAGTACATATTTTCTGCACCAATATTGATATTGGAACCCTTTGCAGCTTCCATTGCAGGAATGATATCGATAGCAGGTACGCAGAATACTACGTCTACATCATCATTTGCAACCAAAGGCTTTAAGGTATTTACTAATTCTACTGCCTGGCTGGGAGTCATGTTCATCTTCCAGTTGCCGGCGATAATTTTCTTTCTTGCCATGTTTTAATCTCCTTTTATCTTCTTCGATAAGCAGTCACTCATCTTTTCGATAAGCAGTCACTCTGAAAACGCTTCGCGTTTCCAGAGGTGCGTTGCACCTTCATAAAAATTCATCCGCGGCCTGCACCGTGCAAGCACGCTTCGACCGCTTATGAATTTTTACTCAGTCTGCTTATCTCATCTATTATCAGCTGCGTCTACACCGGGGAGTACCTTACCCTCTAAGAATTCAAGGGAAGCACCGCCACCTGTGGAGATGTGGCTCATCTTATCTGCAAAACCTAACTGGTTAACTGCTGCTGCAGAATCACCACCACCGATAATGGTAGTAGCTTCAGTCTCAGACAATGCCTTAGCAACTGCGATGGTACCGGCAGCCAGGGTAGGATTCTCAAATACGCCCATAGGTCCGTTCCAAACTACGGTCTTAGCGCTCTTTACAGCGTCTGCAAACATCTCTGCAGTCTTAGGTCCGATATCACAGCCTTCTCTGTCTGCAGGCATATTCTCTACATTATAAACTTCAACATCTACAGGAGCATCGATAGGGTTAGGGAAGTCAGTGATGGTTGCGGAATCTACGGGAAGTAATAACTTCTTGCCCAGCTTCTCAGCCTTTTCCATCATTTCCTTACAATAATCAAGCTTCTCATTATCTACTAAGGACTTACCGATTTCGTAGCCCTGAGCCTTTAAGAAGGTATATGCCATACCACCACCGATAATCAGAGTATCGCACTTCTCTAATAAGTTAGAAATAACATTCAGCTTATCTGCAACCTTTGCACCACCTAAGATAGCTACGAAAGGTCTAACAGGATCTTCTACTGCATTACCTAAGAAGTCGATTTCCTTCTGCATTAAGTAACCAACTACATTGGAACCACCCTTCTCGGTGATGAACTTGGTAACACCTGCTACGGAAGCATGTGCTCTATGTGAAGAACCGAATGCGTCACATACATAGTCATCAGCTAAATCAGCCAATTCCTTGCTGAACTCTTCGCCGTTCTTGGTCTCTTCTTTACCACGGAAACGGGTATTCTGCAGTAATACTACATCACCCTCATTCATTGCTTCAACTGCTGCGGTTGCTGCTTCGCCGGTTACATTGTAATCAGCTACAAAAACAACTTCCTTGCCCAGCTTCTCAGACAATCTCTTTGCTACGGGAGCCAGAGATTCCTTCTCGTTGGGACCTTCTTTTACCTTGCCCAAGTGAGAGCAAAGAATAACCTTACCACCATCATTGATTAACTTCTGAATAGTAGGCAGAGCTGCATTGATACGTGTTTCGTCAGTGATAACGCCTTCTTTCAAAGGAACATTAAAATCACATCTAACCAATACTCTTCTACCCTTTGCATTAATATCATCTACAGATTTTTTGTTTAAGCCCATTTTCATGACCTCCATCTTCTTTGAATAAATTACGTATAAATTTAGGGCCCGGTCCTAAGACCGGACCCTTATAGGTCTTAACTTATAATCGAGAAACCAGTTCTAATTAAGCCAGCTCAGCGAAGTACTTGATAGTCTTAACCATCTGAGAGGTGTAGCTGTTCTCGTTATCATACCAAGATACAACCTGTACCTGGGTATTGCCATCTTCCATAGCGATAGCCATGGTCTGAGTAGCATCGAATAATGAACCGTAGGTCATACCGATAACGTCGGAAGATACGATTTCATCAGTGTTGTAACCATAAGAATCGGTTGCAGCAGCCTTCATAGCCTCGTTGATCTGGTCCTTGGTAACCTGACCCTTAACAACTGCTACTAAGATAGTAGTAGAACCGGTAGGGGTAGGAACACGCTGTGCGGAACCAATCAGCTTGCCGTTCAGTTCAGGAATAACCAGACCGATTGCCTTAGCAGCACCGGTAGAGTTAGGAACGATGTTCTGAGCACCAGCACGTGCACGTCTCTTGTCACCCTTTCTCTGAGGACCATCCAGGATCATCTGATCACCGGTGTAAGCATGAACAGTGGTCATGATACCGGACTGGATAGGTGCTAAATCATTCAGAGCCTTAGCCATAGGTGCTAAGCAGTTGGTTGTACAAGAAGCTGCAGAGATAACAGTATCTTCAGGCTTCAGAGTCTCATGGTTTACATTGTAAACGATGGTAGGAAGATCATTACCTGCAGGAGCAGAGATAACTACCTTCTTAGCACCAGCCTGGATGTGAGCTTCTGCCTTAGCCTTAGAGGTATAGAAACCGGTACACTCTAATACAACGTCTACATCTAATTCACCCCAAGGAAGTTCAGCTGCGTTAGCCTTAGCGTAGATGGTGATCTTCTTTCCGTTAACAGTGATGGAATCCTCACCAGCTTCTACAGTGCTAGCATACTTGTAAGTACCCTGAGCGGTATCATACTTTAACAAATGAGCAAGCATATCAGGACTTGTTAAGTCATTGATTGCTACTACTTCATATCCTTCTGCATCGAACATCTGTCTGAATGCAAGACGACCAATACGGCCAAAACCATTAATTGCTACTTTTACTGCCATTTTAGTTTCCTCCTAAAATTTTATAATTATATTATTTTGAACCATCCCGTACATCATTGCATTTGCACGTCCGATTGTCAAAATTTTGTCAGCAAAGATATTTTACCTAATTCCTGTCCATAATTCAAGATGTAAATCAAAAATAATTGGTAATTCTTTGTAAAATTTCTATGGATTTCATTTTTACTATGGCATTCTCCCTCTTTTTTGATATACTATTGCTGTTATCGGTTTAGATTTTTACGCGATACCGCGAAAGGAGAATTCCATGTCATTACCAATTAACACTAACAGAATTATTGCAGACTGCCATATGCACAGTTCCCACTCCGGAGACAGTGACACCCCTATGGAAAGTATGATCCTGCAGGGTATTGAAAAAGGGCTGCAGACCATGTGTTTCACGGAGCATAATGATTTTGACTTCCCCGACAGCCAGGACAGTCCCGGCACCATATTCTTACTGAATCCGGACTCCTACCTGTATGACTTACTGAAATATAAAGAAAAATATGCAGACAGGATTCGTATTTTATTCGGTATAGAGCTTGGATTACAGCCCTCCTGCATGCGTCAGAATGCAGTCCTGGCCAAATCCTATGACTTTGACTTTATCATCGGCTCCTCCCACCTGTGTAACGGCCGCGACCCTTACTATCCTTACTTTTATGAAGGGCGTAGCGAAGAAGAAGCATACACGGAATACTTCGAGTCCATTTTGGAAAACATAAAAAAATTCTCTAACTTCGATGTGTACGGTCATCTGGACTATGTGGTGCGCTACGGTCCGAACCGGGATACCAACTACTCTTACGCCAAATACGGCGATATACTGGATGCCATTCTGAAAGATCTTTTAGATAAAGGCAAGGGCATTGAAATCAACACCGGCGGATTATATAAAGGCCTGCGTGATTTGCACCCCTGCATGGACATCCTGAGACGCTACAAAGAGCTTGGCGGCGAAATCATCACCATCGGATCCGACGCACATAAGCCCTCCGATATTGCCGGACATTTTGACCGGGCTGTGGCAGCACTGGAACAGTGCGGATTTAAATACTACACAGTGTTTGAAAAAAGAGTCCCTGAATTTATAAAGTTATAATAAAGCACAAGAGAGGCATTAGCATCCCAAACAGCTACTGCCTCTCTTTTCATTACTCAACTTCCAATGGAATAGTTGCAATTTCCTCTACGGGAAAAGTAACTTTAACCAGACCAAAAGCGGTATACTTTCCTTCCATTTTCCTAAATTCACGTAAAATCAATTCACTTGACTTATAGAAAATATCTTCATCATCTTCACTGTTCATGACAACCGTACAATGCGGCACCCAACCGTCAGGTAAGTACCATTCCCATCCCTGTGTATCAAATTCTATGAGCGTTTCGTGTAAATCACTTTGTAGCTGATACATATTCTTTGTCATGGTAGGATTCAAAAAAATTGCTTTTGTGTCATTAAACATTCCTACTGAATCAAGAAAAGCAGGAATCTCTTTTCTTCCCTTTGCAAATTCCTTGAGCAATTCTACACACTTGTTTTCATCAACATCATTATACATAGCCAGAGTAACATGCGGTCTGACTTTCCATTCCAGGAATTTGGTGCTTAACTTATTGTCTGCGACTTTTTGAGCTAAACCCACAATTTTTTCTTCTGTTTCTTTGTCAAAATACAATACGATAGCGTATGTCATTTTTCTCCTCCTTCTTTTCGCTTTCTAATTCTGAATACTCTGTAACAGAATGGATAGTGATAACTTATTTCCAATAACCGTTTCTAATTTTTGATACTAAAAAAGCCCTCCTCTCTGAAAATTTCTTTTCAGGGACGAGAGCCTATGCTTCGTGTTACCACCCTAATTCACTTATGCCTCACGACATAAGCCTTATCAACTACAGACGAGAAATGATTCATCGATAGTCTAGCACTGTAACGGGTGCAACCGTCGTAGCCTTGGCATTACAGCTTCGGTACGCAGCTCCGAGACCATTTTCAATAGTTCCTTCTGTGCCTGTTCTCACCCACCCAGACTCTCTGTGACATATCTAACTATTTACTCTTCTCTTCATTGCCTTTTGATGCATTATAGTATGGGTTTCGTATTTTGTAAAGAGGTAGTTTCAAAATAAATTATCCTCCTACCAATATCCTACTTCAAATCCGTATAAATAGAATAATGCTCAATGTGATCAACTGAATAGGAACTGAGCATTCTCTGCCATATCTCTTCCCAAGTGACCGTATTATCATTTAGTAACACATACCGTTCATAAGAGTCATATGTGGCATTTGGCGATGGCGCATCTCCCACAAAGTGCATGAGATACTGATAATTACTTATATACTCCGTACCATCTTCATTCCAACACAAAGTGTAGCTGCTGCCATCAAAGGAAAGTTCAAATTTCTGTAACATAGGATACTCATCCTTATATGTCTCATAATACTCTCTGCTGCAACTTTCCGGATCAAGTGTATCGCAATGGACCACCTGCACAGAAGTGCTTTTTCCTTCTTCTGTTGCTTTCACGAAATCCTGCCATATCTGCTGTCCAAAGGTTACATCACTGTCTTCCATAACTACACTGCCATCTTTTTTGGCACGCAGCAGTTCCAGGCGTGCTGCCTCCTCTTTGTTAATGTATCCGCTATAATCAATCATATTACCGTTTTCATCATAAAAATACTGCCACACGGTACATCCCGCTGCCTCATAATCCCAGGAAAATAATGCAACATTATGTGCATTCACAAAAGGCTCGGAAACCGTTTGTTTCTTACCATTTGCATACTCATATACACGGGTGACTTTTGCCACATTGTCACTATTAATCAGAACCACATCAAATGTACAATTTTCCTTCATATCACCATTTATATCTGCAACGGCAGGATGTTCACACATATATATTCCCTGGTCAGCCAATGCCGCATTTTCATAAACATGATAATCTAAAAGCCGATAACCGGATTCGTCGCTATTGTGATAAAATACCGCAAAACCCATATCTGTCTTTTCGTTGAAGTCACCATCTCCTGCCATAAATCCCACGATTACGTATCCCGGCAGTTTCGCATTCATCCATGTGTAGTAAATATCCACATCACTTCCCACACCAAAGACCAACGAACGATCTAAAAAGGAACCGGTCCTTCCCACCTCATCAAACTTGCTTTCCAATCGGTACAACCACTTAAGACCGGTATCGTCAGATGCTCCCTGTCCGCGTTCGGACATATCCTCCCATCCATACCCCAGTAAGGTATCTCCTCTCCCGGTTTGGAGAGCGATATAGAAGTGATCATCCGCATCCGGCAAACGCAAGATATAAGAATCGGCAATTGTGCCCACGCGGTATCTCCTATTCCACCCTTCATTATATGCCGTATATTCCTCCATCTCTTCTTTGCTGAACGTATACGGTTCAAATGCGCCTATGTATGCCCAGTTTCCTTCGGCATCCGATTCGTACAGGCAATAGTCAGCAGTAATACAAAACTGTGCTTCATCACTTACCGTCTCATCTTCTCCGGAGGCATCATACAGCTTTTCCGCCACCGCATACTCTGCCCCCAGAAGCATCCTGTTTTTGGATGCCGGGTCTGTCAGCAAACATATTGTCAGTACCACACAGCCGATTACCGCAACAAGGCTGACCAGGAAAGCCGGCTTTTTCCAATTTGCCAAATTCCTGATTCGTCCCTTGGTATCTCCCTCGCCAAATGCCAGCGGAGTGCCTGCAATGATACGGTGTCCGGTAGCCAGGGTCAGCAAAGAAGCTGAATAGTCCGCCCTGACCTCTTCCCCCATTTTTCGAATCACAGCTTCATCACAACTCATTTCCATGTCTTTATTTGCCATTGCAAATGCCACCCAGACCAGTGGGTTAAACCAGTGAAGGCTAAGAGCCAGAAATGCCAGCACCTTTACAATATGGTCCAATCGCCTGATATGATGTTGCTCATGGAGAATAATATATTCCTGTTCTTTCTCACTCAGGCCACAGGGAAGATAAATTTTGGGCTTCCATAACCCGATTACAAAAGGCGACTTGATATCGTCAGCAATAAAAATATTATTCTTCAACGGCACTACCACTGCCAGTGACTTTTTAAGCTTAAGATAAGAAATTATGCTATACAGCATCATACCGGCAATTCCTGCCAACCATACATATTTTCCAAATAAAATCCAGACTTCCCACCAGTCAGTGGTGACATATTTTACCATTCCTTCAGCATCTTTTTCTGTGGTTCGGATATGCTGAATACCCATGCCGCCGTTAAGCACATCACCCACCGCCTGATAAGCAGCTTCCCCTGCCCCCACAAAGGAAATGGACTCATCCGCCAGAGAATAGGTCTGAGAAACCGGAGTCACCTGCGGAAGAATACTAATGGAAGCCTCCAAGCCTACAGGACACAATAACCGGAAAAGCACCACTGCCCAAAGCAGGTAGGAAAATACCTTGGGAGCCTTCTTTAAAAATAGCCGTGCCAATATGACCACAAGAATCACCACGCCGGCAATCTTCGTCATATCAAGAAGCTGCATGTACATTTCATTCAACATCGGATCTCTACCCCCTCATGTCTTCGATGACTTTCTTCAGCTCATCGATTTCTTTATCAGAGAGTTTTTTTCTAGTACCGAAAGCCGCCAAGAAAGCCGGCAGCGAACCACCAAAGGTTTCCTCCACATATTGCTCACTGTGTCTGGCATAATATTCCTCCCTGGAAATCAGAGAAGTCACAATACCTCCCTGATTCTGAAAAATCCCCCTGTCACACAACCGTTTCAAAACCGTAAAAGAAGTGGTCTTCTTCCAGCCAAACTCTGCCTCCCCTAATTTCGCCAACTGCCCTGAGGACATGGGCTCATTCTCCCAAATCAAATCTGCAAAACGGGCCTCTGCAGAACCGATTTTAAAATCAGACATATAAACACCTCGCATTCTACAAGTTGTAGTACGGTTATATACTACAACTTGTAGTACATTTTGTCAATACCCAAAAAGCATACCTCTTGGCTGTTCCTTTGTCTACTTAACACGCGCTACTGTACCAGCATACTTCTACATTCAAACCATCCTCCTCTCTGAAAATTTGATACTAGGGACGATACGAAATCCTCTTGACAGCTGTATATATACATGCTAATCTGTATATACCGTATATATACAGAAACAACAAGAGGTGTGCCATGGATATCATTTTAAGTACTTCATCAGATGAGCCCATTTATCTGCAGATTACTTCACAGATAAAGGCTCAAATCATCAGCGGTAAGCTTGCGGCAGGGGACGCCCTTCCGTCTATGCGATTACTTGCACAACAACTACGAATCAGTGTAATTACCACTAAACGTGCTTACGAGGAACTTGAACGGGAAGGTTATATTGAAACCATCGCTGCAAAGGGCTGCTATGTCAAGTTCCAGAATTCGGATTTCCTGCGAGAGGAAGTTATTCACCAGACGGAAGAACTACTGATAAAGGCCTGTGAAAAGGCCAAAATGTGCGGTCTTTCTCTGGATGAAATGAAGGAAATTCTCGATCTTGTCTACGGAGGCGAAACAAATGAATGATTATGAAAATGCAATAGAAATTAACGGTCTTACCAAAAGGTATGACGGCTTTACCCTTGATAATATCAGCTTCAATGTGCCCAAAGGCAGTATCATGGGCTTCATCGGGCAGAATGGTGCCGGCAAAACCACAACCATTAAGTCCTTGCTTAATATTATCAAGACCGACGGTGGCTCCATCAAAATGCTGGGTCTGGACCTACCGGAAAAGGAATATGAAATAAAGGAGCAAATAGCTGCTGTCTTTGATGAACTCCCCTTTTATGAAGGTTTTACTGCCAACAGCTTAAGCATTATGTTCAGCGGACTTTATGGTGCCTGGGACAAAGAGCAGTTCTTTACATATCTGGACCGTTTCCAGATTCCACGCAGGAAGAAAATCGGCAAATTTTCGAAAGGTATGAAAATGAAGCTTCAGATTGCAACCGCACTCTCCCATGGTGCCAAGCTTCTTATTATGGATGAAGCTACCACGGGACTTGATCCTGTTGTAAGAAATGAAATTCTGGATATTTTTCGGGAATATCTGCGGGACGATACCAACAGTATCCTCATGTCCTCCCATATTACCAGTGACCTTGACAAAATTGCTGACTGCGTAACCTTTATCGACAGAGGTAAAATCCTGCTCACCGGATATAAGGATGAAATTCTCGAAAATCACGGTTTGGTAAAATGCAGCAGAGACGATTTCAAGGAAATCTCGCCGGAGGATTATATCAGTGCCCGTTTAAATGATTACGGTGTTGATGTAATGGTTTCCAACAGATCCGAATGCAAAGTGAAATATTCCGGACTTCTCATTGAAAACACAAATCTTGAAGAAATCATGTTGTTCTATGTGAACAAAGAGAAAAAGGAGTGGTCATAATGAAAAAGGGCTTATTCAGAGGACTCTTTTTCAGAGAGTTTTATATTGCAAAGAAAAATTTGATTATTAACCTGATTGCATATGCATTCTTAGCTTTTTTCAGTATCCTTATATTACTTAGTCTGGAGCATGGAAATCTTGCGCTACTACTTGAACTTGGTGAAATAAACTTGGCCGACGAGGCAAAACCTGTACTAAATGGTATCTGCAAGTTTCTTCCTGTCTATGCGTCAGCTTGCTTTTTTGGTGCTTCCGCGGATGCTACTCCACGTGACGAAACGCAGCTCTGGCGTAATTTCCGTCGTTCAGCACCTGTAAGCGGCTTCCGATTTGCTCTTGCCAAATTCAGTTTTCTATGTATTTGCCTGCTTATATCCTTTGTACTTGCTTTTGGCTATCTTGGAATCATATGTGGCGTAAGTGGCACAACAATTACCATTGAAGATGTAAGTATAACAATGGCAATTTATTGCATTGGCGTTCTTTTAATCCTATATTTGCAGTTTGTAACTATTCTGTTTGGAAGTATGGAAAAAGCCTTTATAGCGGTTTTGGTTCCGGTTTTATTGATTGCGATTATATCAGCAGTAGCAGGCATACATTCAATCACAATACAGATGGATATCAATGCTTTCTGCATTACACTCCTTCCTTTTACCCCGGTAATCATTGCCATGATATTGCTGCTTGGCTTTATGGCTACATCCATGCTTTATAAAAGGAGGGAAAAGTGATGAAAGGTCTCTTATATAAGGATTTTTTTCTTTTCAGATGGACAATAGTCGTTCTGGTCTCCGCACAGATTATACTGACAATCATTTGTCTCGGTCTTGCCACCTCATTTTCTGTTGCGGCTCAAGGCGAAAAGATTGTACTTTCGACTACTCTGTGTTATTTTATGATATTTCTCTTCGCGAGGCTGGTTTCCTCTGAGCTCTTTGCCCGGGATGAACGCCATAGCAGTATTCACTTTGCTTTTTCAACCCCTCCTGCTATCAAAGGACAATTGCAGAGTAAATATTTTACCTTGCTCCTTATTCATCTGGTAATCCTTTTTGTCTGCTTCATAACAGACACTATTGTAGTTGCAATCGTAGGAGATAGTATTGCTTCCGCAGTATTGCCCTGTGTTCTGCTATTTTGTATCAGTATCCTATTAACTGCCATAAAAATTCCGTTTATTGTACGATTTGGCGCATCGGCAGGTTTCATGGTAATGTCGCTGTCCTCTGTAGTATTACTCGTCCTGTTCGGAATTTACGTCCTGTTTGGTGATATTTCCTTTTTCTTCACCGATGATCCGTTGGCAGCAATTTTAGAGTTTTTTCAAAGCGGAAAGGTTATTCTCCTAATATCCTTTGTGCCCTATATTGCGATAGCACTTTACTATCTTTCCTATCGTATTTCCCTGGCACTGTACAGAAAGGGGGCAGAGAACTATGAACAATAAAAAACGTACTGACATAAAAAGAATCATCCTCTTTTGTGTGATTGTTTTTCTTCCCCTTAGTATAGCAGTTCCCCTACTAAATGCAGCTTATGGTGAAATGATTTTTGCAAGCGAAAATACCTTGGTAGTGGCTCAAACACTTGGAATCTTTGGAATGTTTGCTCCCTCCCTTGCCAATCTGCTTACCAGGCTCATCACCAAGGAGGGCTTCAAGGATTCGTATCTGGGACTGCATTTCACGGGCAATGCCGGTTACTACATAGCTTCCATAGTGGTAAAGCTTTTGGAAACAGCTGCCTGCACCATCCTGATATGGCTTGTATTCATGAAGGGCCTTTCCTTCGGTGAAGCCTTCCCTGCCGAAAATATAAACGCCAAAATCGGCACCCTTCTGCTTCAGCTTGCCCTTTCTATCATCATATTCTTCCCTGCATTCGGCGAAGAATGGGGCTGGCGGGGCTATCTCATGCCTAAGCTGATGCAGGTTATGAATAAGCCTGCTGCAATCATCACCGGCGGAGTAATATGGGGACTGTGGCATGCTCCCCTTACAATATCAGGACATAATTTCGGCGTAGACTACACCTTCTATCCTTGGTTTGGCCTCCTGCTTATGTGCGTAATGTGCACTATTATGAATGCGTTTCTTACGCTCCTGACCGAAAAAACAAAGTCCATCTATCCTGCATCCTTCTGCCATATGATAAATAACAACCTTTCTTTTGGAATCATGCTTATTATATTTGGAAGTGAAGCTGCAATAGAAAAGGTGTCCGAATTGACAAATGTTACTGCCTTTCTGGTATATCTGCCCATACTGGCGATAACAGGAATTGTGAGCTACATACTATTGATTAAAAAAGAGAAACCTTAAAATGAAGAGGTCCATTGAGTAGATGCATTAACTCAATGGACCTCTTTTCATATCATCACTTCAGAATTGTTCCGCCGCCGGCTACATACTCGCCGTCATAAAGCACCAGCGCCTGTCCGGGAGTAGATGCTCTTACCGGCTTTTCAAAGACACATTCCAGCCTGCCATCCGGCAATTGTCTGGCCATGCAGTACTCTCCTGCATGATTATATCTGATTTTGGCCAGCAGTCTGCGGGGCTCACTTAAGTCCGGTATGGCCATGAAATTCACCCTGTCACATATCACCGTATCGGTAAATACATCTGCATTTTCACCCAGTACTACCTCATTGGTCTCAGGACGGATTTCCTTTACAAAGATTCTGCGTCCCAAGGCAATTTTCAAGCCCTTTCTCTGTCCCACGGTGTAGTGGGTAATCCCCTTATGTTTGCCCAGGATATTCCCTTCGGTATCTACGAAATTACCTGCTCCCGGTACTTTGTCCGGTGCCACACGCTCTATTAATGCCGCATAATCTCCGTCAGGTACGAAGCAAATATCCTGACTGTCTGCCTTATGTGCCACAGGAAGCTCCCGGTCCACTGCAATTTTTCTGATTTGGTCCTTGGTATAGGCCCCCACCGGCATCAGAGTGTGCTTCAGCTGTTCCTGGGTCAGATTGTACAGTGCATAGGTCTGATCCTTGTGGGCCGTTACACTGTTACGGATGGCATATCTGCCGTTTGGCACCCGGTCAATTCGCGCATAATGACCTGTGGCAATATAGTCTGCACCGATTTCCATAGAACGCTTCAGAAGCGCCTCCCACTTTACATAACGGTTACATGCAATACAGGGATTGGGGGTATGTCCCGCCAGATATTCCTCCACAAAATAGTCCATAACATGGCATTTAAACTCTTTTTTGAAATTCATTACATAATAAGGAATATCCAATATCTGAGCCACTTTGCGGGCATCCTCCACTGCAGAAAGACCACAGCAACTGCCCTCTTCATCCTCCTGCCAAATCTGCATGGTGACACCGATTACATCATAGCCCTGCTCTTTCAGCAAATACGCTGCTACGGAGGAATCCACGCCTCCGGACATTCCTACTACTACCTTTTTCTTCAACTGCTGTTCCAGCCTTTCTTTTTATTTTAAAGTTTTTAGCTTTTATACTCATTCATTTGTCTTTTTCATCAAGCGTCCCACTGCACAAACAAAAGCAAATACACTGATGGACAAAATTTTAAATGTAAACATATAATGCTCTTCTGAATGATTTTGCGTAAAGAAAAACCAAATCATGGGATAAAGCGCTATTACTAATATCAATATACTGCTTTGCAAATTTTTCTTTATGTGAATTTGTTTTCTTTTCATCCACAAAAAAACAATCGTACCTATTACAATTCCTACTATCAGAATTAAGAACCCCCAATTGGTATATGCCCCCAGATTTAACTTAAGCACATGGAAAAAACCTTGTATTCTGGACTTTTGCTCTGCATTATCCATACGTGTAAGTATAGTCCCAAGGCCATCTGCAATGGTGTGACCTCCCACCAATAGGTCTGTAATAACCCACTTCATTACCCACAGTCCTATATATCCAGTTCCCCACTCCATGCTGTATCCAACCATTCTGCCCAGTTGCTTTTGCCAACACTCCTTACTCAGATATAACACAATACATAGCGGAAAGCATAGTGTAATCAATGGATAGGTTAAAAAATCGAAATAAGAAGTAAGCATACCTATTATCAAAAATACAATCGGGTACCCTTTCTTCTCTTCGAGCTTTTCATGCCAATATAACTGAATCAGCATAATCAATGTCAACAAATAGAAGCATATACTTAAAGAAAGCGAAAAATACATGGTAAAGAAATACATAAAAGGCAAAGACGCTACAAATCCACCCCCTAATATACCTTCCCCTCTGCGTGCACACAAAAGAAGCACCGCGCAAACAAGCAGCATCTGTAACGCAGCCGCCAACACACGTATGGAATTTACGGTTGTTAATGCCAATAATGGCTTTAAAACCACCAGATAACCATGCCAATATCTGGAATATTCCACTTCCACCGCATGCTCCCTGTTTTCTACATAATCAAGCAATGACACCCCCGGTGCCCATGCATCCTCAGCCAGGCTTTCTCCTCTATACATAAACAGCATCTGTTCTAATGTGGAATGCCTCTCCGTTTCATATATCGCATGCTCCAGCATCAGACAATCCGTAAAACTTCCTGTTAATGTCCCCTCATATCCGGTTATCAATTCAGAGTCAGTAAATTCCTTCTGAAGCATGGGCATGGACTGTGCCACATGCTGCTTCATGGGTTCCACCGGCAACTGATATACCAGCCACAGCAATAATAATGCAGCCACTGTACCTATCAATAAAGCAATTATATTCTTAAAAAGTAAACCGGCTATTTGCTTTTTATTCTTCATCCTTTTACTCCTGTTATATTCTTTCGCTAAGTATATCCATTTCTTTTCAGACTGTAAATGACCGCAGCCTCTCTACGATTTCTTTAATGGCAGCTACTGTTTCATCCAGCTCTTCCATGGTATTTTGTGCAGATAAAGTCAGTCGCAGAGAGCCATTTGCCTCTGCCGGAGACAATCCGATGGCTGTAAGCACATGGGAGGGTTCCGTAGCTCCTGCCGTACAGGCAGAGCCACTGGAAGCACATATACCACGCATATCCAGCATAATCAGCAGGGACTCTCCCTCGATACCCGGAAAGGATATATTCACGTTATTAGGCAGTCGGTTCTCCCCCTGACTGCCATTTATTTTGCAATCCGGTATCTCTGCCAACAGCTTTGTTATCAAATAGTCCCGCAGTTCCTTCTCTTTTGCAACCGTAACCTTACGATTTTCTACAGCCAGCTGCGCCGCCTTTGCCAAACCAGCTATGCCTGGTACATTTTCCGTCCCCGCTCTCCTGCCCCGTTCCTGTGCTCCTCCATGGATAAAAGGATTCAGCTTCACCCCTGTTCTCACATACAAAAAACCAATCCCTTTGGGCCCGTTTATTTTGTGTCCACTGACACTGAGCAAATCAATCCCCATGTCATCTACCCGGATGTCCAGAGGACCATAAGCCTGTACTGCATCCGTATGAAACAATATGCTCTTTGCCTTTGCAATGGCACCGATTTCAGCGATGGGTTGTATGGTGCCGATTTCATTATTTGCAAACATAATGCTGATAAGTATGGTATCAGGCCTGATTGCCTTTTCCACTGCTTCCGGTGAAACAAATCCCTGCTCATCCACATCCAGATAAGTCACCTGATAACCCTGCTTTTCCAAGTATTCGCAGGTGTGCAGCACCCCATGATGCTCAATGCGTGTGGTAATGATATGTCTGCCTTTTTCCCTATAGCTTTCTGCTATGCCTTTGATTGCCCAGTTATCACTTTCCGTGCCACCGGAGGTAAAATATATCTCCTCCATCTTCGCACCGATGGTGTCCGCAATCTCACGCTTGGCATTGTTTATGGTCTTTTTATTTTGAGCCCCCAGCGCATAAATGGTACTGGGGTTACCGTATTTTTCCGTAAAATAAGGCAGCATCACTTCTAAAACCTCCGGCGATGTCTGCGTGGTGGCTGCATTGTCCAAATAGATCATGGTTGCCTCCTCCTGCATTTTGTTCCTTGCATAACTTTGCATTTCCTTCCCAATCATACTACATTTTCACCACTTTCGCCACCCTTAATATACCCTTAAACCATGTTCTGTACATCCGCATACATGCATAGAATAAAAGAAAAAACAAGGGACATTTATGAGTTTTTTCAAAAAACATCCTTTGATAATGGGTACGGCGCTCCTCACCATCTCAGGCCTAATCAGTCGTATCATTGGTTTCGTATATCGCATCTACCTGTCCAGACTGGTAGGCGCAGAGGGAATGGGAATCTACCAGATTTTGAATCCTGTGCTGGCAATCGCCTTCTCACTGACTGCCGCAGGCTACCAGACTGCTATCTCCAAACTGATAGCGGAAATGAGTGCCGGCAGTAAAAAAGTATCACACAGTCCTTTATTCGCAGGCATCCTTATTACCCTCCCACTATCCTGTCTTTGTACATATATTATTTATGCTTTCTCAGATTTTATTGCGGGTACAATCCTGGGAGAACCGGCCACCGCATCCATGCTTCGCATGCTAAGCTTATCCATTCCGTTCAGTTCGGTACACTCCTGCATCAATGGTTACTTCTACGGACTGAAAAAGGCCGGATACCCCGCCGCGGCACAGATTATCGAGCAGCTGACCCGTGTGGGCAGTGTGCTTATTTTAAGTCAGTTAGCTATTTCCAAGGGACAGACCCCCGATGTGTCCATTGCAGTCATCGGCTTGGTTATCGGCGAAATTTTTTCCTTCCTGGTATCCTTGGTCACCTATGTGTATGTCAAAAAGCAGGCACCGGTAAATACGAACTCACCCATGCCCTTTAAAGGTATCTTAAGTCTGGCTCTGCCCATTACCGGTAACAGGATTGTTCTGAATTTGCTTGGTAGCGTGGAAAGTGTTTCCTTACCTTCCCAGCTGCGTCTCTACGGTTACGACAATACCACCGCATTAAGTGTATATGGTGTGCTGAATGGTATGGCCATGCCTTTTATCTTTTTCCCTAATGCACTGACCAACTCCATCGCAGTATTATTATTACCCATGGTTTCCGAAAACAAAGCGCTGAAAAATGTGGATGCGCTGCGTGATACAATTACCAAGACTTTGAAATACTGTTTTTACATGGGGGCATTTTTCCTTTTATTTTTTATGTTCTTCGGAAAACTCCTTGGCGATGTAGTATTTAATGACCCTTTGGCCGGCCATTTTATCACCACTCTCAGCTTTATTTGTCCCTTTATGTATCTGGATACTACCTTATCCAGCATCTTGCAGGGACTGGGCATGACTAACGGGCTGTTCGTCATCAATGTATCCTCCATGCTGCTGCGTCTGGGATTCCTCTTTGTTTTCGTTCCACAGGTAGGAATCACAGGGTATCTCTGGGGACTCCTGGCCGGACAAATCTGGACCTGCGCCCTCTACCTCATCTGCCTGCACCGGGAAATGAAAAAACTGACTGCATAAGTTGCTCCCTTCCGTCTATCACCCCTCACGGCCCCTGCGTTGCCTCTGGTGGCTCCATATTTTCAACTCACTTCGTGTCATCAGTTGTCTAAGTGAACGCACGTAAGATTGTTGCGAAAGTGACAGGCACGCATCAAAAGGTACATCCATGTACCTCTTGTGCTCGCGCGCCTTCCATGGCGCGCGGCCTTGTCTGCGAGCTTTCACTAAGACAACAGTATGCCACTACGCGAATTGTTGAAAATATAGGGTCACCCGAAGCAACGCAGGGGCCGGAGGGACGGTAGACGGAAAGCGGACGCAAACTTGCGCCTACAAACGCAAAAACGCCCTCCGGTTCTCCGGAGGGCGCAGAATGTATTATGTTATTTCAGGACCTTCTTTAATTCGTCCATGAAGGTATTGATATCCTTGAACTCTCTGTATACGGAAGCGAAACGCACGTAAGCTACCGCGTCCAGATTCTTCAGCTTGTTCATTACAAGTTCACCGATTGCCTGGCTGGGAATCTCTTTCTCCTCCATATTGAATACTTCGTTCTCTACCTCGTCCACTAACGTGGTAATCTGCTGGGCACTGACAGGACGCTTGTGACATGCTCTGAGTACACCTGCTTCGATTTTGGCACGGTCATAAGTCTCTCTGTTATTATCCTTTTTGATGATAATCAAAGGAATCGTCTCTATCTTTTCATAAGTGGTAAAACGCTTTCCACACTCATCGCACACACGACGTCTACGGATGGAGTTGTTATCCTCTGCCGGTCTGGAATCGATTACTCTGGTATTTTCGTGGTTGCAAAAGGGACATTTCATATGCGTTCCTCCTTAATGTATTGTAATTATTATAAGTTTTTTAACAATTTATGTCAACCAAAATGATGTCCGGACCAATTTGCCTGATATCCTTATAGCAAATCACCAAATCCGGCTCACATTTCAAAAAACTCAGAAATTTTGTATCACACCGTACCATTATCTTACAAATACATCCCTTGCATTCATCCAGTTCCAAATCACATACTTTTCCCAGCTTTTTACAGTCCCTGATATTAATTACATCCTTACATTTCAATTCCGACAAGGTCATTCATTTCACCCCGGTCTTTTATTACATTTATATGCAAAGAAGGTATATCCTGCCACATCTTTGTGCATACTATGTTCTACAAAATGGAAAGGCAGGAACTCAACATGGCAATGGGTAAGGTTGAAATTTGTGGTGTATCCACTTCCAAGCTTCCGCTACTGAATGCAAGCGAAAAGGAAGCACTTTTCAAACAGATAAACTCCGGGGACTCCAAGGCCCGCGAGAAATATATAGAGGGTAATCTCAGACTGGTGCTCAGCGTCATCAAACGCTTCTCCTCCAGTAATGAGAATGTGGACGATTTGTTTCAGATAGGCTGCATCGGTCTGATTAAAGCCATTGATAATTTCGATGTGTCTTTAAATGTTAAATTCTCTACCTATGCAGTACCCATGATTATCGGCGAGGTCAGGCGCTATCTGCGTGACAACGGTAACTGCATCCGGGTATCCCGCTCCCTGAAAGACACAGCATACAAGGCCATTTATGCCAGGGATACACTGACCAAGCAGCATCAAAAAGAACCTACCATTGAAGAGATTGCAAAGGAAATCGGCGTCCCCAAGGAGGATATCGTATATGCAATGGATGCCATCCAAAGTCCCATGAGCTTATACGAACCGATTTATAACGAAGGCGGTGACACCCTTTATGTTATGGACCAGATTAGTGACAAGAAAAATAAGGAAGAAAACTGGATTGAACATCTTTCACTGACAGATGCCATGAAAAAACTGAACGAACGGGAGCACGAAATCATTACCCT
>JAZODQ010000016.1:0-4911 GCA_045597105.1 Acetatifactor sp. | reverse complement strand
CAACGAAAAAAGAATCAAAGAGAAACTTGGCTGGATGAGCCCTATTGAATACAGGCTATCCGTCTTGGCTGCATAAAAAATAGCGTAGCAGCCATTAAAACTGCTACGCTTAAAAAGTCTAACTTTTTGGGGTCACCTCAGCCCGCACGTATGTCATTTGAGGCTCTTTATAATGTCGCTGTAAGACGTATTACCTTTAATAATATCGGTTGAACATCATGCCGCTATACGCGCTGGGGGTGTAGGGGCTGACGAAATTACGGCCGGGATTTTTGTAGGCTACGATTTTACGGTCTACATATTCCATGGGATTTAAGGATATATCAGTACTCTTTTGCAGGAGTCTGCCGGAGAAGCCCTTTAGGTAACGGAATGCTTCTGCTACATCATTGGCCTGTTCGGCGGACTGGCGTAATGCCTCTTCGTCAACACTTAAGTATCCGTCGGATTCCATATTCAGTCCCATAGCGGCCATGTTTTCGTGGTAAACGGAAGCGATGCCGCTAATTTCGCGCATAAGCTTTCGGCTGCCGTTTTGGCCAGCCTGCGAATCACTAGCTGTTCGCAGGAACTCGTTATAACTGCCCACCAGACGAATGACGTTATCGGTCAGTGATTCGATGTCGTTCTTCAGGCCGATTTGAATGGGCTTGCCACTTGGACTTGCTGCGCGAAGTTCCACTTCGAATAATCCGCCCACAGTGAAATGGTTGGAGTCGGAAGTGCGCTCATCGCCGTTTATTTTGTAATGTGCATTGACGGGATACTCGGTTACATGATCCAGACCAAAATAGGATACAGTGCCGGCGGTTTTGCTGGTCTTATCGTCAGTGATGGTAAAATTCAGGTCCTGACTGCCGGTTTGGCCACTGATTTCTGAGGTCAGATGAATCCCGTAGCGTGAGTCGGACTGTGCAAGGTTGGCATGCAGACCGATATCCGCATTGTTTATTAAGCGTATCAGACGTTCCTGGATGCCTTTGTTGGTTTCACCTTCATTAATAGTGAACTGGAATTCGTAGTTCATATCATTGATGGCAACATCAAAGGAGTATGTATCCGGAGGAAGTTTGGTTTTATCATTATTTAAAAAGGTGCCCGTGTTTTCCTGTGGAGTAGCCAGGCTGTCTATCTCAATCTCAAACTGTGGAGAAACAGTTGCAGTATTCTGCGGTCCCACATAGGTAGCTGTTACAATGTCAGGGTCAGAGGAGTAGGCACTTTTCTGGGTAAAGAGGCCGCGTTCCTCCAAAACACCCAGCTGTGCAATTGTATGGTGCATACGGTGGGCATTCTCTTTGAGAGAAAGGGCATACTGCTGGCTCTCCTTTCCGGTAGTGGGAAGGTACCAGGGGGCATCTTTATTCAGTTTTACAATGGAACTGTACACTTTTTGAAGCTCACTTTTTTTATGAGTGTCATACTTGCTGGCACTCTTAGGTGAGTAGGTTGTCAGATAATTATTATAGACAGTATTCAAAGATAAACTCATAGTCGCCCTCCTTTCTTCCGTGAAACCGGTGACTTCCTGGAAGTATCACTACCGTGTGATACTTTCTTGACAAAAATAGGGGGATATTCTAAAATCCATATATAAATATGCATAAAATCCCACTTTTATGAGTAAAGCATACCACAAAATCAGTCGGACTACAAGAGGGAAATCCTTGATTTTACGTACTTTGTCATAAAAAACTGTTGACGGCATGGGGGAAGTATGTTATATTATTTCAGCGAGATAAGATTTAGGTCTTTTTTTTTATGCTTAAATTTCGGAAAAAGATTACTTATTTATTTTGTATTTTATTCGACAGATTAGAAAACGTGGAGGTAGAGAAATGCGTACAAAAATTACTTTAGCATGTACCGAATGCAAACAGCGTAACTACAATACTACCAAGGATAAGAAGACTCATCCTGACAGAATGGAAACCAAGAAGTATTGTAGATTCTGCAAGACTCACACAATGCACAAAGAAACCAAATAATCAGCTGCACTTTAATCGGAGGTCAATATGGGAGATTCCACAGAAAAGCAGAAACGTCCCGGATTCTTTGCGGGAGTAAAAGCTGAATTCAAGAAAATCACATGGCCTGACAGACAATCAACCGTAAAGCAGTCTATTGTAGTATTTTGTATAGCACTGGTTGTAGGAGTAATTATCGCTATTCTGGATTTTCTGATTCAGTACGGTGTAAATTTCATAACATCAATTTAAAGCGAGGGTGATTGTATGGCAGAGGCACATTGGTATGTAGTGCATACCTATTCCGGATATGAAAATAAAGTCAAAGCCAATATTGAGAAGACCATCGAAAACAACAAACATCTGGCAGAGCAGATTCTAGAAGTCAGAGTTCCTATGGAAGAGGTTGTGGAGATTAAAAACGGTGTGAAAAAGACTGTTTTGAAGAAACTGTTCCCCGGATATGTACTTCTTAATATGGAAATGAATGATGACACCTGGTATGTAGTTCGTAATACCCGTGGTGTTACAGGATTCGTAGGCCCCGGAAGCAAGCCGGTTCCGCTCACTGAAGCTGAGATGAAACCTTTGGGCATTAAGGCAGAGAATGTTTCAATCGACTTCGAAGAGGGCGATACCATTTCTGTTGTAGCGGGCGTATGGAAAGATACAGTCGGAGTGGTTCAGAAGCTTGATTACAGCAAGCAGACTGCTACGATTAATGTCGAATTGTTCGGCAGAGAGACTCCTGTAGAAATCAGTTTTGCAGAGGTCAGAAAACTTTAATTGATATTTTGAAACGACTTGGATGTTTTGTCTGAGCTACGTTTCTGAATATATAGAGTCTGCGGACTCTGGCAACAAGTGGGAGCAGAAACGGTTTTTGTTATGTAAAATCCGGAAGTATGCGCCGAATTACCACATTATAGGAGGTGCCATTATGGCAAAGAAAGTAGAAGGATATATTAAGTTACAGATTCCTGCCGGCAAAGCAACACCGGCTCCACCTGTTGGTCCTGCACTCGGACAGCATGGTGTTAACATTCAGGAATTCACAAAGCAGTTCAACGCTAGAACAGCAGACAAGGACGATGTAATCATCCCTGTTGTAATTACTGTTTATGCAGACAGAAGCTTTAGTTTCGTTACTAAGACTCCCCCTGCAGCAGTACTGTTAAAGAAAGCATGTAACCTGAAGTCAGGTTCTGCAGTACCTAACAAGACTAAGGTAGCTACCATTTCCAAGGCTAAGATTCAGGAAATCGCAGAGTTAAAGATGCCCGACCTGAACGCAGCAAGCTTAGAGGCTGCTATGAGCATGATCGCAGGTACCGCACGTAGTATGGGTATTGTTGTAGAAGAATAAAGGACAAAAAGAATTACTAAGGCGCAAAGAGACTGCGC
This sequence comes from Acetatifactor sp., assembly GCA_045597105.1. Taxonomy (GTDB): domain Bacteria; phylum Bacillota; class Clostridia; order Lachnospirales; family Lachnospiraceae; genus Acetatifactor. The sequence goes on along the minus strand of JAZODQ010000016.1, from coordinate 1,540 downwards.
CAAACTAATTCTAAGTTTTGTCCCGAAGAATTGCTGAAGCAATTCTTCCGGTTACTTTAATTTTTGGGAGACAATTTAATATTGTCGCTGGAACCTAGGAGGTATAATAATGAAACATGGTAAGAAATATGCAGAAGCTGCAAAGCTTGTAGATCGTTCTGTATTCTACGAGCCCAGCGAGGCAATTGCATTGGTTAAGAAGACCGCAGTTGCAAAATTTGATGAAACTGTTGAAGTACACATTAGAACCGGTTGTGACGGTCGTCATGCTGAACAGCAGATCCGTGGTGCAGTAGTTCTGCCCAACGGAACAGGTAAGACTGTTAAGGTTTTAGTATTTGCTAAGGGTGATAATTTACACGAGGCTGAGGCTGCAGGTGCAGATCACGTAGGCGGCGAGGAGCTGATCCCCAGAATTCAGAACGATGGTTGGTTGGATTTCGACGTAGTAGTAGCTACCCCTGATATGATGGGTGTTGTTGGTCGTTTAGGTAAGGTTCTGGGACCTAAGGGCTTAATGCCTAACCCCAAGGCTGGTACCGTAACCATGGATGTAGCTAAGGCTATCGCTGATATCAAGGCAGGTAAGATTGAGTACAGACTTGACAAGACCAATATCGTGCATGTTCCCGTAGGTAAGGTTTCCTTCTCTGAAGAAGCTTTACAGGAGAACTTCAATGCTCTGATGGATGCTATTGTTAAGGCTAAGCCCAGCGCATTAAAGGGTCAGTACTTAAGAAGCATTACTTTGACCAGCACCATGGGACCTGGCGTAAAGGTTTCTGTTGCTAAGTTCTAAGTAGTAGATTTTAAAAGGGAAAGGTTTTTATGCCTTTCCCTTAAATAATGCTTGACACAGATATTTAAACGTGATATTATACACAAGGTTATGAAACCGTGCCGAAGACAGTAGGTGTCCGTTAGGACATAAGCATAGCGCCTACCGAGGAGAGTGAGTTGATATAATGAAACAACACCTCCCTGTTTTTGGGGAGGTTTTTCTGTATAAAACTTCCTGTCGGCAAGAATTCTATAAGGAGGTAAAAAAATGGCTAAGATCGAAATTAAAAAGCCCGTGGTTGAAGAGATTTCTGCTAATATTAAGGACGCAGCTTCCGTAGTATTGGTTGATTATCGTGGTCTTACCGTAGAACAGGATACCCAGCTTCGTAGAAACTTACGTGAAGCAGGTATTACTTACAAGGTATACAAGAACACCATGATGAACTTCGCGTTCAAGGGCACAGACTTCGAAGGCTTATCCGAGTATTTGGAAGGACCCAGCGCAATTGCTATCTCTACCGAGGATGCTACTGCTCCTGCAAGAGTATTATCTCAGTTCGCTAAGACCGCTCCTAAGCTTGAGATTAAAGCCGGTGTGGTTGAAGGTACCGTATACGATGCAAAGGGTATGGCTGCAATCGCAGATATTCCTTCCAGAGAGGTACTTATTTCCAGATTACTGGGCAGCATGAAGAGCCCTATCACCAATTTCGCACGCGTTATGAATCAGCTTGCAGAAAAAGGTGGCGCTGCAGCT
>JAZODQ010000015.1:0-1565 GCA_045597105.1 Acetatifactor sp. | reverse complement strand
GTAACTATTCAGTCCCCAAAGCAAATTGCCCAAGAAAAAGAGAAAACAAAGCATCAAAAGCGGTAATACCCATTTTGGCAGCGGTGGAAGCAAGCGATTTTAGTGTAAGAAAATCTTTTGCTCCCTGTTCAGAGCGGAAAGTACCTATGACCTTATTTTTCATTTTGACCATACGCAGATCACGTTCAGCCTGATTATTTGTGAAAGGCACAAGGGGATTATTGGCAAAACGGCATACTTCCCCCTTGTGTGTCAAAAGACGGTCAATCAGGGCACGTATCTTACCCTTTTTCTTTTTGCCACGCTTCCCGCTTTGTTCGGAAATCGGGTTTTGTTGGATCGCTTCTTCCAGAATGGCATCATATCTCTGTTGCAGACAATCCATATAAAACTTTCGTGAGTCGATTTCCGGATTCTGATTATAAAAATCAGCAGCACGACACATAGATAGTAACTCGTAATACATTTCACGTGCCCATTTCTGTTCCGGATGATTCTCGAAAATGCCTGTCAGCTCACGAAGAATGTGTGCACAGCACATGGCGTGTTCGGCTTCCGTTGCCTTAAAATAGGAATTCCAGAAATCATGCACAACAATGCCCTTATATTGTGCAAGGAAACCTATCTCATCCATCGCTTTCTGTCCACGCTTTTCTGATAGTGCATAGTAAGTTAGTCCAGGCGTGCATATAACATGTACCCAGTTTAATTTACCATTCACATCCAAGCCTGTTTCGTCACAATGCACAACAGGTTCTTGCAGTAATTTCTGTTGAAAACTATCCACGATCGGTTTAGCCATTGATGCTGCACTATGAAGCATATTGGAGACTGTTCCGACGCTTGGTTTGATGCCTGTCAGACCCTGAATAATCTCACAAAGATTCTTCATAGCTACCATTCCTTTGGTACTCAAAATACATACCAAAGCCTTCAGGCGATTTCCGTATGTGACAGTACCGCTGATACCGGACGGACGTTTTGCAACCTCCTGCACGCCACCGCAATCGCACTCCATAATCTCGTATTTTACAGTTTCTTTTTTTACGATGATGTCTACGGTATAACAAGTATCATGCAGCTTCAAATTGGCACAGTTTTCCCTATGAGGACAATTCAAACAATGCTGCGGATAAACATGCTCTATCCTATCAGGCATGCCAAGTGTCATATTATGACCTTTGTGTCCATTCTGACCGCCTGCTTTTTTATTGCTCTTTTTACGCTGGCTTTTTGGAGATGGCTTTTCATAACCATCTGTAGATGGTGGCTTGCTGCTGTTATGGCTATTTTTATGTAATTGCTCTTCAAGTTCAGCAATTCTTGCATTGGCTTTTTCAAGTTTTGCATTGGTTTCTTCTAATTTTGCTGTAAGATTTTCGATTGTTTTCTGCTGTATCTTAATTATTTCAAGCAATTCGTCGTTTGCTGCCATACTTTTCACCACCTGTTTTTTCTTTAGTATAGCACATTTGAGGTCTATTGTAAATTGACAAATTCACGATTTTTTCTTTCACCCTTTTGCTTTCAATATTGTTGAATTCTCTGGGGGACTGAATAGTTAC
>JAZODQ010000014.1:0-27022 GCA_045597105.1 Acetatifactor sp. | reverse complement strand
TTATTACAACAGACTGGCACAGAAGGTTTTCTTTGCATGCCTAAAAATATGATTTTTCAGTCAAAACATTAAAATGTCCTCAAACGTAGCAATGGGGCGGTATCCCAAAGGATACCACCCCAACTATTGACATAGAGCCTAATAAAAAAGCACCCTGTTTAGGATGCTTAATCATTCTTCAGAATTTTATTTATAAAGTCCCCATTCAGTTCTAAATTATAATGCTCAAAGTGATATATTTCTCTATCGTCCCAAATATACTCTCCATCCGTATATCTATGAATTGTTTTCCCTGTCGAAAAATTTTCTACAAGGTCATGAACGGCAGAACACCTCACCCCTGCATCATTCCCACCTTGCAAATATTTCATAACTATATCCTTACCAATAATCGGAGTCGTTGAAGTATTATTCTTTAAGCTACGTTCTTCACCTTTTCCAAATTCTATATAATTTGTTATAAACTTCATGCTACTCCTTTCTAGGCTTAAATAATTTAAAACCTTCCTCTTCGGGCAAATCTAATTCCCCTACTGTCAGCATACCTGATGGATTGATATTTAATGCGTCTATAGGTGCATATACATTGACATTCAGTTTGTCTGCAAGATACTGTGCCACACAATTACCATATTTATCAGCTTTGCCAGTGCTACAAGACAACAATCGGATATCATTCTCTTTATATTCTCTTCTTCCAGAAATAATATAATACAAACTTTCTTTATCGAGAATATATTCACGTTCATATTCCAAATAATGCGGAGCTCCATGTATTACTATGTCGTAATATCCTGCTTTTTCTTTAACACGGTAACCAATATATGCCTTTCGTAAATCTTCTGCATAATATGTTTTTGGTGCGTCTATTGCTTCTTGAATAATCCTACTTCGTTCAATCAGGCTTGCTATCTTCTTTGCCTTCGCAATTGTACTACTTCTTGCTTTTATTGTACCACTTTTATCCGTATTTGCAAAAGAATTTTTCTCGTTTTCATACCTCTGCGCTGCCCCCCTGGCTGCCGCTTGCTTCCTATCCCACCGGGCAATCTGCAGTCTGTCAGAAAGTGGCCTTAAACCATTCTCGGCGCAATAATCATTGTAAGCCTACAACAAAAAGCCCTCTTAATTCGAGGACCCCATCGTTACAATGCTATTTTAATACTATCCATTTCCTTCTGTTTAGTATTCGGCAACACATGAGAATACAAATCCATTGTCATTGCCAGACTATTGTGTCCCAGGATGGTCTTAAGTACCTGTGGACTACCACCTTGCTCTATATACCGGGTTGCAAATGTATCACGGAGTGCATGCGCTGTAAAATGCTCTATATGCATGCCACGCTCTCCCAACGATTTAATTGCCTTGGAAATGGCTTTATTGACAGAATGACTATTGACTATACTTCCATATACAGTACAAAAAACTCTGTCATTCATATGAACTATATTGATCCCTTGCAGCAAAGAAAGTTTTTCTTTTTGAGCTTTAAGAATTTATATTTATTCATCTTCTTTAAACAAAATACCATTATCCCCTTCATATGGCTCCGTATGACTTACTTCTTCTGAAAAGATTTCAATCGGAATTCCATCTGGAAATGCATCGCATGTGGGATAACATTTTTCATACCTTAAATGTTTGCAACTTTCGCATTTAACCCTTTTGCTTAACATAATCATTCACCTCTTCCTAGGTAATATTTTAACACCTTCTTTGAGTCTTTGCCGATTATCCTATAATATTAAACCCGTGATTTTTCAAAGGTAGTCATACCATTATGAACGTTCTCATACCTCTTCACTGCACCCCTATTTAGGATGCTTTGATAATATGTATAGCTTCATTTTCACTTATTTCTTTGTAGCATTCATATTCTACTGCACCAGGTAAAAAAAAACCTGCAGAGAGACCTCTTTTTTTCCACTTTGAATTCACAAACGAGAAGAACTCCCTCCCCACTTGCTTAACAACTTCACCTTTGTTTTTATCATCAGTCAGCATTATATATCTTATATTAATCAAATGAATCAACTCCTTCAATGTTTTTAGGCTTCTCTATATTATCAGAAATTTCAAACATCGCATCTGTCAATTTCATGTATTCTTGCGAATAGACATCTATAATTTTCCTCTGCTTTTCATTCAGTTTCTGCAATAAACTTTTCCATAAACTTTGTCAGTTCTGTCGTAGCACTGGTGTTTCTTTTTGCACACACTACTGAAAACTCTTCTGTCAGTTCTTTGTTAAGCTTGTAAGACTTGGAAATTAAACCAACCTTTTGAGCATACATTTCTGTTGCAATAGTCTGAGGCTTCGGATTACCTTTTGGCATTCTTATCCCTCACTTTCATTACAACATAGTAGATTAGTTTTGCTAATCCAATTGCGATAAAAAATATCCCTAATTTCCACAACATATTTACACAGATGGGCTTCTTTTATCACCCATCCGTTCATCACCTCCTTACAAGTATATAATATCGTATGGTATACCATATTGTAGTACAGCCCGGATGAGAATCTAAATAATCAATCATAATTCTCGCTTCATTATCACCATAGGTAGTCACTTATTTGACCAACAATAAATTTCTTATCATCTTTGACACGTTTTAGCTTTTCTGCATATTCCGTAAAAATCTCTTTTGTCATGCTTTAATCACCTCCCATTAACATATATTCACCTCGTGAACTATGTACTATCTTTTTAAGCATTCTACTCAAACCACTCAGAACAGGCGCTCTTTGATATATTCTCAAAACTACCGATTAATAAAATTTCAATAAACACCATGAATAAAATAATGTCCCTCTAATGCAACATATTTACTTAGTCTTTCAATAATTTCATTAATAATTTCCCACTTTCTGGGAATTACACACCAGCAATGATAACGCCTTGGACTTATTGTATATATATTAATCTCATATGAATGGCCATCCATCCCCCATCTCGGTTTTTGAGATAATTCTGGTAAACCCTGTTTTATAAAATTTGAAAAGAATAACTCATCGTCCTCGTTTATTATGCATCGATTTGCTCGATTATGAGGTTGTATATAGTCTATCCAACGTTTTTCTTGTGCCAACGTTTCAAACTCCTTCATTGACACTCCTTTCATTCCTTGCAACACTAAATATTCTTGAATAAGCGGCAATAGATTTTGAGGTGGTATCTCGAAATTCCAATATAAACAATATGTATCATTTTCATGATGAATTTCAAAATAGACCGACTCACAAAATGATTGCGAAATTAGGACACTCATCAAAGGCTTACCGTTGGTTAGAAGTGGATAGTATTCTTTCACATATGTTCCCATAATTTACCACCTCACATTTTCTGCTACCATCGAACGTATACGCTCCAGATCCTCTTGTGACGTTATTTGTAATTCTTGCATGGTTGTTCGGTTTGACATTGACCGCTCCCTTCGAATCTATTTTTCACATAATAAATCTGTACACAAACTCATGCAAACAAAATCTCCAACTCTTTCTTCAAACTGGTTCTAGGACCTCTCTTTTCTCCTGTCTCATCACGCTCCATCAGTTCTGCTTCTCTTCCAAGCCCCACAGCCTTTAAAAATATCACGTATCGAAGATTCACCATTTCCTGACCATAAGATGAATGACTCCAACCAAAGATTCCATGTTTTTGTAACGCCTCCACGCAGCCATTTGCCACTGCCAAACAAAAATCTCGGTAGGGAACATTAAAATGATAATGCTTCTGCTCATCATAGTCGCAATGAATATCAATAGAAAGCATGAAATCCCGCGCAGCGGTCTTTTCCCGAACTATTTTCCAATAAGCAATTCTTGACTCCGCATCCATTTTAAAGTTGACTTCTTCCGGAACTTCTGACACATGCATAATTTTGCCATCTGTATTAGTGTCTTTCTCATCCCTCTCTTTAACGCAACAAGTTCCATCCTTTAAATACCAGATTTCAAAAGGGCGTTCACACATATCAATATCCACATAGTTCCATACAGTATAGTCTACCCTGCTATAATCCGCACTCAGATAACACAGTGGCTCCAGCAATTCATTTATAAACATCCGATCGTAGATACAAGTAGAAAGCAAATATGCTTCCACACCATCCACCATAAGAACATAATCTTCCCAACCACCACCGTAGGGAATTACTTCAAACTTAATATCCATCCGCTACCCTCTTCTTCTCATACGTTTATATCCTTTAAAAATCAAAATGATCCGGATCCAATCCTGCTTCTTCCAAAACCTCGCGCCTTTCATCCTCATCCATGAGCTCCAATTCTTCCGGAACTAGGCCCGCAAGCTCCAGTTCATAGCCTTCATCCTCTTCCGAGTCACTATCCGCCTGCTCCATTGTTTCCAGAAAATCAAGTTCCATTGCACGCTCAAATGTATCCAACTCGCCACCATGATTTAAATCAAACCTTCAAATGTAACTCCTGCATAATCCAAAGCTTTTTCCAAGGACATAATTCTTTCCGAGCTATTTCTGCCAACAGCTGGTTATAGTCATTCTCACTCCAGACATATACTTCATACTCATCGCCGTAGGATTTACACCATTTTACAAACATCTCATATGCAGTAACAAACGTAGGTGCTCCGAATACCATCTGAATACTGATACAGGTCAGTGCCTCGTATCTCTTATAGATTTCATCGTTATACTGAGGCTTTACCAAATTCTTGAACTCGCCCAGAACAAGGAAGCTTTCATCCATAATGACAGCACCAATTTCGACGATTTCCATACGGCTGACTTTACGCTCTTCCTTATACTCTTTTTCCCTCCTATGAACGATTGTCACTTCTGCGATGCAAACAACAGTATGACAAAAACAAACGGCGGAAAGATACAACAAATCAAAAACATAAGCATTACCAAAAAAAAGGTTCCTATTGATGTGTTACCAGAACTCATATCCTCATATATCTTATGATTCGTGTAGCTATCTGAAATATCATATTTCCCATTCTGATTCCAATCTGTCATAACCTTTGCCTCCTATCCAAATGAATATTTAACGTTGTTTACATTTTCCTTGATTTCACTATAAATAAAATTTTGTCCAATAAAACGGACTTATAACATGTTTTTAGGGTTCACATTCCTTTCGGTCCACCCCAAGTATCTCGCCCATTTACGCATTTCTTCCTGTTCTTCTTCACTACCTTCATGGATAGTCACTAGAAAATCTCTATATCCCCACATTCCGCCTACATCATCAAGCACATTCAATCCATCTTTACAAATACAACGTGGACGATAATTCTGGCACACAAATTCTTTTTCTTCATCGCTATAAGCTATATCTGATACAGTGATTCTAACTTCCCAGCCATCACCATAATCATATTCGTATACCAATTCATGAGCAACCGGTGTTGCATCTGTTCCACAAATATTACTTACATCCACTGTATCTTTACCCATGTCCTCCGGGCTATTTACATACAGTACATCGCGCAAGCACAGACGCTCCAACAAATTGTTCGGATTGCCTCCCAAATCAATCTTCTCCCCGATTTGTTGTAATGAAAACTCCTTAACATTCATATCACTAAAATGCTCACAAAAGCGTTTCACCTCATACTGGTTAGGCAAATAGTAATCTCCTGTTCCCTCATATACATAAGGTCCGGTATACTTGCTCTTCAACCATGTACTGAAACTTCTTCCCTCCTCATAATCATCGTCCCAATATAAATCCTCATAATCCTCTGTCGGAAACCGGAAATAGACTCCACACAGCTTAGAATATTTATCGAATCTGCCATCAGTCAACTTCTCAAAGTCTTCTTCCACCAGTGAGAAAGAATGTAAATGACCATTCTGCCATCCAAATAATTTTAAAATTACATAATGCAAAGAATGAAGTGTAATATCTTCCGGTACCAACACATCCCTGGAAATATTTTTCTTAGTCTTTCCATATTTCACGATTGGATCATCCGCACCTTCTACATCAGAATTTGCCAGCGCCAGATGTAAACAAATAACTTTTTCTACCTTTCGTGGCTTACTCTCCATAAATTTCTTTCCTCCCTTTTGCATCGTGCTCTCATTACGTGATTTTTTCACTAGCTGACTATTTGCTGCCATGCGCATTCGCTCACGGTAAATACCACTTCTAACAGCTGTATCACTACGATTCTCACCACCATATTGCCCTCTGGTATATGGTAAATACGATTGTATATTTTTCTCAGAAAGGCATAACACTTCTGCAATCTCCGATACAGTCATCCCCTTTTCCCATAAGGCGCCTATTTCCTCACTGGTTCTACTACTCCATAGTCCTTCCGTAATCAAAACACGACGAACTTTTATAGGATACGTGTCTAGGCGCTTGGCCGTTTCTTTGACTGAGTCGGTCTGACGATATGTCTCTATTATGTTTTGGTATAATTCATCTTTTATAAACTCCATTGGAATCTCCTTATTGATATATAAGTAAATTATATTGCCGCCCTCAAATCGTGTCAACCTTACCTTTTTGTGCAAAAGTAAATGCAAGTTTGATGTGGATCAAACTTGCACAAAACTTATATGTTACAACTCAATTCCAGCCCTTCCAAACCTCAGGCATATATCCCAGCGTGGACTGCTTTCCGTTCCGAACCACCGGCGTCTTAATCACCTGCGGATTTTCAAGAACCTTCTCCAACTTATCTTCCGCAGCAATATACTTAATCAGCGCCAGTACATCCTTGTCCTTACAATCCTGATTAATCATATTCTCGATACCGCCATTGGCCTGAGCTACCGATGTGAATTCACCTTTGCTCATACCTTTTTCTTTCATATCAATGAACTGATATTTAATGCCGCGTTCCTTGAAAAAGCGTTCTGCCTTCTTGGTATCATTGCATTTCTTTGTTCCAAATATCTGTATATTCATCATTTATTTCCTATCTCAAATCCGCTTCTTCATAAAATCCCTCGTTAAAGGATGCATTGATTTCCGCGATTTCTCTCTTTCCGTCAATGTAATCACGGTACATTTCCCACAAATCAATGTCGCAGCCATCCATAACCTCATCATCCGGTACCCAGCTGCGAATCAGCTCGATACGTTCCTGCTTTGTCGTGTCTGCAATCAAATAGCTCATCTTATTAACACATCCTCCTACTTATCTGATAAAATTTGTCCACGCATGGACTTCTTTTTCCGGCAAACCATACCTTTCTTTTCCAAGCGCAATGCTCTTCATCAAAAAGCTCATATTTCTTGCAAGGGTACGCATCTGCTGCATACCTTCCTCGTCCTGCACTGCATCACTTGCATTGGAGCCATGTATGCCATTCCAATATTGTCCCGAAGCAACCGGCATTCCGCTGATCGTAAAGTACTTGTTCAGCTCATCAAAGGTAGCAGTTAAACCACCGCGTCTTGCGGATGCTACAGCGGCACCAACCTTCATTGTTTTATCAAAATGGGAACTGTAGAACAGTCTGTCTAACACCGCAATTAATGTAGCATTAGCAGAAGCATAATACACCGGGCTTCCCACTACCAAACCGTCACACTTCTCAAATTTATCCGCCAACTCGTTTACCACATCATCAAATACACATTTCCCTTTTGTTCCACAAGTTCCACAGGCAATACATCCTCTGACGTCTTTGTTGCCAACCTGCACAAGTTCCGTTTCAATTCCTTCCTGTACAAACACTTTCTCCATTTCATAAAGTGCTGTGTAGGTGCTTCCCGTCGCATGCGGACTTCCGTTTATCAATAATACTTTCATAATGACTCCTTTCCACTTCTCTATTTTTACTTCAGAACAAGTCCATCTTTAAAGGCATTCCCAACCTTCTGACTGCATTCCACATAAGCATGACTTACCGGATCATATGCGATCGGACGCAACTTAGCAATATCAATCTTACCATCTGTAAGAATTTTCTCATCTGCACTGACATTAATAATATCAGCAAATAAATGACAAGTTTCTTTGTCATAACTTGTCATTCTGCACTCGATTGTCATCGGCAGTTCATTGATTATTGGCGCATTGACAAATTCTGCTTTGCTGGTTGTAAATCCTGCCTTCTCCATCTTATCCGGTGTATTTTTACCTGATACAATACCAACATAATCACAGGCAGCAATGTGTTCAACATCTGCCATACTTACTGTAAATTCCGGATTCTTCTTAAGATTCTCTGTTGTCTGATGATTTTCTCCCATACAAATGCAAAGCTCTGTATCACAGCTAATGCCACCCCAAGCTGCATTCATTGCGTTCGCTTTACCATCCTCATCATAAGTTGCAATGATGAATACCGGCATGGGATATACCCATGGTTTTGCTCCAAAGTTCTTTCTCATAGTAAAATAATCTCCTTTCATATCCTGCCAAATTGATTATTACAAAAAATCCAACAATAATCTATGCCAAATCCTTGCTGCTAATCTTTCTCGCCTTCATTAGCTTCTTCCATTTCAAGCTGTTTTTCGCCAGTGCCATCCTCAAACCGCACTCTTAGTACCGCCTGTGGCCAATTGACAGAAACATATGCCCGCTTATTCTTTGCCTGTGCTTCTTTATCAAATATCTCCAAAAGCTCCGACAAAATCTCTTTCGTCAAATACCCACCACGCCAATGGAATAAAAGTACTTTTCCTTTCTTTACCGCCTGTTTTGTTCGGTTTCTTACCTCGTCCATTGTGGTCCAAGAGCTTTTCTTCTCTTTATAATAAAAATGGTCGTTATCACTGCAAGCCGGCACCTTCCAGATGACAGGCTCATGGTCTCTGAAAATCTGCTTATCCGATAAATTCACATAGTCATATCTCACCGTATCATCTCTTGAAAGTGTGTTGTCAAAGGTTACATCCAGATGGTAATACTGTCCGCCAATCCGAAGCACATTCCAGGCATGTCTGTACTTGATACCTTTGTCCGGATTGGCTTCAGACACGGCAATGATACACCAGATATTCAGTTCATCACACAGAATTTTTACTGCCTTTGCTATTCCCTCACAAACAGCCACACCATTTCCCAGCGCCCCTATAATTTCATGGGAATACTCCTTCTTCAGCTTATCATACTTCACATTTTTCACAATAAAATCATGAATATAGAGCTCTTTCTCCTTTTCATCCAAATTCGCCGCCTGACGAGCCAGCTTTTTTACCCTTGCCTCCATCGCTTGGCGATGTTCTTTGATTTTATCCTTTGAAAAAAGATACTGAGGTATCATCTCCACTACCGTAGAATCCGCATAATACTTGTAGGAAAAAGTCACCGAATAAAAGATTGCCGGACAATCCATGCGAATCATAAAATAAATGTCCGCCAATTCTTTCTGGGAAAGCATTGGCACCGCAAAGGAATCCTGCAGATTTAACAAACCTTCCTTCATCGCATAGTAGGCTCTCTGCTGCTCTTTATTCAATTGGTCATAATAGTAATTTCCTGCCTTTGCCATCTTTCGTATCCGTCTTTCCGCTGAATTTTTGTTTTAGACAAACGCTTTACGCAGAAGTCTCTCAAAACTCTCTGCAAATCTCTGATCGTCCTCCGCAGTCCTTTTGCGAGGTCCCTTCAAATGATGCTTGGAACTGCCTCTTCGCACCTTCTTGGCAATGTGCCTTTCCATCAGCATTTGATCCATATTCTCATCCGTATACCATTTGCCTGACTGATGGATGGCATAAGCATTCTTCCCCAGTGCCATCGCTGCCACTCCATAATCCTGGGTTACTACAATATCGCCCTGATGGCATAGACTTATCAGCTTGAAATCCACCGCATCAGCTCCTGCACCTACAATCATCACTTCACTGTAATCGGATGAAAGCACATGATTCGTATCGCATAGCAATGTAACCGGCACCTGATACTTCTTTGCAATACTTTCCACAATTCGTACTACCGGACAGGCATCTGCATCTACAAATATTTTCATAACATTCCATTCCTATCTCTAAATGACAACTCCTGCCACATGATCCAGCTCGTGCTGAATAATCTGAGCAGTCCAACCGGAATACTTCCCGTGCTGGGGCTTAAAATTCTGGTCCAAATAATCTACCTCGATTTCCTTATACCTGGTACAAGGTCTCACGCCATCAAGGGACAGACAGCTTTCTTCTGTCTTGAAAGCACCTTTTTTCTTTGTAATCTTTGCATTAATCATCGCAAACATAAATGGGCCAGCTGCCACAACGATGATATTCTTCTTAACACCTATACTCGGCTATCGCCTCGTTGACCGCGGTGCTCCTCAAATGCATGTGTAAACACGGCATTTTCATCGCTACTCGCGCATATTTGCAGCCATGCCAACACATCTGTCTTGATTTGCCTTTAATGTATCCAAAAGATCCAGCACCACCTGCTTGTCCGCTTCTGTTGCAGGTTCTGACTTCTGTGCCAGGAATAGCGGATCTCTCATAATCGGTCTTACCATGTTACATCTCCTCCGGTCCTTCAGAGTCTACATCCAGATTATTTTCCACATAATTTCTTCTGTAGCTCTGCCTTCAAATATTCATATCTGAGTTTCTTCTCTTCCTTTGCAAAATGAACTTCCCGAAACTGTTCCGGATTCTCTTCATAGGATAAAACCTCGTCCCCGAACTGCTCACTGGTAAGGTCAAACACACAATTCTCAATCACATTATAACAATGATAATTGCCACCGGATCTAAGAATGCCATACACCTTTCCGCCAAAAATGTCCTGTGCAAGGAACGCCGTGATAGAACACTGCCCCAGTGTCATATTCTCCTTTGTCCAGCCGTCTCTCATTCTCGGCGCACAGGTGTCTGCACACCAGATTTCTGACAACAAATCATAAAGATGTCTTGGATTTTCTATCTGCTTATATTCTTCAGCCACTGCAGGTACATCTGCAGTCTGCCAGCCATAAAACTTATATTTCTTCATCATGAATCTCCTTAGTTACTAATCCAGCTACAATTTTTGGTACCAATCTCATATTGCCACAAAGCTTTCCTTAAAAACCTGCTCATTTTCCGCTATTTTTTTAACAAAATCAGCATAGTCCATTGCGTCACTTGGAATCTTCAGTCCATGCTTTACTACTAAAATATCATCTCTTGGCACTACATTTTTCTTATAGGTAATTCCTTGATTTAATCTAAGAAGCAAATCAGCTGAATCACCGGCTTCCGGATAAAGATAATATCCTTTCTTAGCATCAAATCTGAACATATATGCAAGAACCTGAAAGTAATCTTTATTTCCAATATTATCCGAGGGCTTATATTTTGCATCTGCAATTATACGTGCCGTTACATCCTTGCTAATAAAATCAGGATATATCAATCCGATATTTCCCGCAAATAGTCTTTGCGCTCCATCTCCAGCTTTGTTTTTAGGATGATAAAAGAATTCTCCAATAAGGGTATTAACATACTCCTCCCATAGCCAAGCTCCATCAAACAGAATTCCGTAAACCTTCCTTGTTCCATTTCCATATTGATGCTGCTCATTCCGCAAAATAAGAATACACAATTGCTGCAATGCACGATATTCATGATAATACGCATGCCTTACAACATTCTTCCGATTTGCATCAATAATTTTCCTTCGTTCACCTGCTTTATAACTCGGTGTAGACTGAATCACCTGCATCACTTCTTCTTTTACTGAATTAAGAAGCAAGCTTCCACATGGCTTACTTTTCACAAACTCAATTGTGTGACGTACAAGCTCTATCAAATAATTATCATGAGAGTATTCTCGCTGAGAGTAAGCAATATTACCTACAAAAGGGGTATTCTTTTTGATGTGTCTTGCCACATCAATAGGTCCTCTAACATTCCCGTCATTATATTGATTTCGAATATATGTCTTAAATAAACCCTTTCTCATGGCCTTCTTCAAATAACGTGGAAACAGAAAAAGTAGTAAATTAAAAATCTTGTCATCCTGATTTGCATTTGTTTCAAGATTTATAAAGTTTGGGAAATCCAGTACTCGTTCCAGCAAGTATTGGAAGAAATAATCATTCTCACCCTTGCTGAATCTTGATTCAATTACAATCCTCTCATCTCCTACGCCAAGAACCCCCATGACGTTACCAGAGACATACATATCATTAAAGCTTTGTAATATCATCTGATCCTTAGTCAAATCTTCAGCGTCATTGATACTTTCAGGAAAAAGAAATACTCCTTCTCTCGCCAACTGCTCCAAGGTTCTATCAGCCACACGATTAACTACGGCCTTTACTTCGAAAAAATCTCCCTTTGATTTATACTGATTATCTTTAATCTTGAGCTGCTTCATCGGCATCACCCTCACTTAATGCTCTATAGCCATATGCCCTTGCAAATCTCTTCATGCAATCTTCTTCATCATTTAATCCTCGAACATAATCCTGCAATAATGGCTGTAAATAATCTGTCCACAGCTCATCAAAGCTCAAACTCTTTAACTTCAAGAAATAAGATGCCCCAATCTGATAATTCTCGTTTAAATCTGGAACCTTAATTATCTCTGCATTAAGCTTGTCCATTCGATCAATTGCTTCCTTCTTAAGCCCCTCATTTTCTAACAATTCAAGCATATCCTGGGTATCCTCAGCTCGAATCTCTACAAATCGGAATCTTCTACGCATTGCAAAATCAAAGCTATCAACAGAACGATCAATATCATTCATTGTGCCTATAATATATACATTCTCAGGAATATAGAACTTTTCATTAGGGTCAGCATGCATATTCGAATACTGTGTAGCGACTTCACCAGATTTACCTCTATATCCAGGATCAATAGAGAAGAAAAGTTCGCCTAATATTTTTGATATTTCACCACGGTTTATTTCATCTATAATGAAAATATATTTCTTCTGTGCCTCAGGTGCAGCTGCAACTTTTACATTTGAATTGCTATGTGCTTTTATCGCCTTATATATTGCAAAATCATAAGAATAAGCCTGTGTAGCAAACTGCTTGCCGAAGAAATTAGTGATATCACTTATTTTTTCAAATATAACATCAGACTCCAGCATTTTCTGAACTTCCTCGATGTTTAGGCTTAGCTTATCAATGGTTGCATTCTCTGGAATTGATATAAATATGTGTTTATCATCTACATTAGTGATAGTAAATTGACTTCCCTTAATGGTCTTGAATACTTCTTCTCCAAATTCAATACTTGCAAAGAATTCTGTCATTGCAGCCTTAACAGAATTTTCCTGTTCAACCAATTCCTTCGACTTTTTGGAATCTTCGAAGTTCTT
This sequence comes from Acetatifactor sp., assembly GCA_045597105.1. GTDB lineage: Bacteria > Bacillota > Clostridia > Lachnospirales > Lachnospiraceae > Acetatifactor. Next base: position 13,780 of record JAZODQ010000014.1, on the reverse strand, counting down.
TCTTGCTTTATCTGCAAATTTCTTAAAAATACCGTCTTGCAATTCGAAACCCATGGTTCCATCCTCATTCATTCTTGGACGAAGACCTTCTACAAAATCGGAATAGTCATAGCTTGGATGAAACTGCACAAATTCCACCTGCCTCTTCTGTTCATCCGTAAGGTCTGTGTATTTGTCTGTATATCCATCACTTATAATATCTGCAGCAATTTCCTTTGCCAAAAATGACTTTCCTGTACCAGGCGCTCCTCTAAAAATAATGTTTTTCGATTCCAAAAGTATCTTTGAATAGGGGTTCTTGCAGCCTTCTGCTGCTTTCTTCTCTTCCTCTATAACGATTGCTTCGTTTGTCACCTGATTTTTCTCCTGCTCTGTCTTATCTCGATACACAAGAACAAACTTATCGCCCTCATTTCCGAATCGTTTTAAACATTCTTGAACAAAAATCAATGTAGAAAAAACATTCCAAGAATAAATAACAAATTGTGGACCATTCTCTCTTTGGTAAGTTAAATGTTCCATTGAATTCTTATATTTCAAAAATTCTTCTACTGTTGAAAAAATACCACATACAGTTTCATTCTCTGGTGTATATTTACAAATAGGGAACTTCTTTTTGTCCCAATCAGATAAACTAACAATTTGACGTTCATATATCTGGAAAGCCAGTCTTGGCAAGGTCTGATTAGTGTTTCTTCTTTCACCTTTATTATATTTTCTACGGATAATATCTCCTTCTACAGGCACAAAATACGCCTCAATTGGTCTATAATTATCTCCTAAACTAAGATTATCCATAGTAAATCTATAATCTGTAGAAACAACCTCTGTTGCAGTGATTGTGATTTCAAATTTCTCCTGCTTGGACTCAATATTGTAACCTCTTGCTTCAAAGTAATTCTTAGCTTCTACAGCATTGAATCCATCTGTCACAATATCGGTTCCATTAGCAAGGTGAGCAGCCACCGCAATTACGTACTTCGGTGGATACTGCTTTCCTTCTTCCGTTACTAGAACATACTGCGTGCTCTTATTTTTGTCCGGAACACCATGCTCATCTATATACTTTATTGCTGATAAAATACTCTGCTCATCAATCTTTGGTATCGCCATTTCTACACTTCCTTCCCGACTTACTTATCTGTCTTCATACACCATCCAGTTTTATTTTATATTTCTTTTCCAGATGCATACTTTCCTGATATTCCAAACTTGGCAATAGCAGCATTCACAATATTTCTAATTGCTACTTTCTCGCCACTGATTGCCTTGAAATACTCTCTTGTGCAATGAATCTTAGTATCTTCAATCCCTCTAAGTTCCAAAGTATCCATTGAACCCTTTGTCTCTGCAACAAAGTAAATATGCTTTACTGATCCGCCCTTAAACGCAATAGACCAGTCGGGATTATAATGTCCAACCGGAGTAGAAATATAAAATCCATCTGAAAGTTTTACATAAACTTTTTTGAATCTATAATTCTATAAATTCCTCTTCCTATTCTCTCATAATCGTCAAATGTAGTCGGGTGATGCTTGGGAGAATTCACACAACATCTGGAGGTCACATGTGTTCTAATCGTTCCCTCCGTGTAAACAGTACCATTTTGTTGCATAGCATCTATCGCTTCTAATACTGTAAATTCATTTATTTTCTTTTCTTTAACTAATCTCGTTACCACTTCTAACAATTCATCTCTACAACTTACATACATACAATATCCCTCCTACTTTTTATCATGACCTTCCACGCTCAATCCTTACTATACTTGGATTTCTTATTTAATGCGTATCCCACGAGTCCGCCGATAATACCGCCTACAATATGGGTCATGTTGGAAATATTATCCCGCACGGTTATTCCTTCAAAGATCTGCTGGCCGATAAAGAATACTGCCACCAGAATAAAGGTGATAGGGATCTCTCCTTCCTTAAAACTTGTAAAGGAGGACAGTAACATAAAGGCAAATACTACGCCGCTTGCTCCGCATAAAGCTACATGTGAAAAAAGGATAGCGTTTACTATACTTGTCACAACGGCTGTAATGGCTATCACTGCTGCCAATGTCTGTGACGAATACTTCTCCTCAAGCATAGGGCCAAGAAGCAGCAAATAACTCATATTCCCCACCAGATGCGCCCAGTCAGCATGTCCGAATATGTGGGTAAATGCTCTGATCCAGGTCATGGGCGACAAAAGGGACGAATCATAGGTCATAAATAAAAGTTCTCCGGAAGCACCACCTGTAATGTAATTGAGCAAGGTGGCCACAAAGCTTATCCCTACCAGGCTTAATACCACCGGTGCATTAAATGTAATTCGTAATTTTTTCTTTGTAGGCATCTTTTGAAACTTCCTCCTTTTTCCTTGCAGTATGCGCTCTTTAACACTATAGTAACAGATTATTTTAGGCTTTACAATCGCTCTATCTGATTTATAATATAAAGGAGTAGCTATCCGTGTTTTCTGCCTATCTTACCATGATATTTGCAGAAAAGCGCAGCAGCTCGCCATTACAAAAGAGAGGAGCATCATACGATGAAATATTATGTAAACGCAACCGCATCAAGGAGTGGAAACGGTAGCGCAGACTATCCTTTTCAGACCATTCAGGAAGCGGCAAATGTAGCCAAGGCCGGTGATGAGGTACTGGTCCATCCAGGTGTGTACAGGGAATATGTAAACCCTATCCACGCAGGTACGGAAGATGCCAGAATCACTTATACCTCTGTAGAGCCTTTGAAGGCAGTGATTACCGGTGCAGAAGAAGTGAAATCCTGGAAAAAGTATGAGGGCACTGTCTGGGTGACCAGAATTCCCAACGGTATCTTTGGAAACTATAATCCCTACACCACGCTGGTAAGCGGTGACTGGTTCAATGCCACCTTTATCGCACATACCGGTGAAGTGTATCTGAACAATAAATCCCTGTACGAGGTAACGGAACTGGATAAGGTACTTCACCCTGAAATATCCACCACCTCCTGGGACCCTAAATTCTCCATCTATACCTGGTATACAGAGCAGGATGAAGAAAAGAATGAAACTGTAATTTATGCTAATTTTCACGGTGCAGACCCCAATCAGACCATGGTGGAAATCAATGTTCGCGAGAACTGTTTTTACCCTGCCAAAGAAGGCGTAGGCTATATCACCCTGTCCGGTTTTACCGTGACCAAGGCAGCCACCCAGTGGGCACCTCCCACCGCTTACCAGGAAGGTATGATCGGTCCTCACTGGTCCAAGGGCTGGATTATCGAGGATTGTGATGTTTCCCACTCCAAATGCTCCGGCATATCCCTTGGTAAATATAAACAACCCAACAATGACAACAAATGGTCCAAGTGGAAGTTTAAGGACGGCACCCAGACAGAACGTGACTGTATCTGTCAGGCACAGTTAGAAGGCTGGACCAAGGAAAATATCGGTTCCCACATCATCAGAAGATGTAATATTCATGATTGCGGCCAAACCGGTATCGTGGGCCACTTGGGCGGTGTATTTTCCCTCATCGAAGACAATCACATTCACCATATTAACAATAAGCAGAATCTGGCAGGTGCAGAAATCGGCGGCATCAAGATGCATGCGGCAATCGATGTGATCTACCGCAGAAATCATATTCACCACTGTACCAGAGGTCTGTGGCTGGATTGGCAGGCACAGGGCACCCGCGTGACCCAGAACCTGTTCCACCACAACAGTATGACTATGGCGGAAGAGTATATCACCATGGATGACCCCGGCTTAAGCATGGGTGAGGATATTTTCGTGGAAGTATCCCACGGTCCTACTTTAATCGATAATAACCTTTTACTGTCAGACCGTGCGCTGAAACTTCCCACCCAGGGTGTGGCGCTGGTGCACAATATCATCGCAGGTTCCTTTGTGGCAGTGGGTATCGGTACGGACAATGGTTCCAAGAACCTGACTTCTCCCCGCTACACCCCCTACCATGTGCCGCATCGCACGGAGGTAGCCGGCTTTATGACCTTCCTGCATGGCGATATGCGATACTATAATAATATCTTTATCCAGCAGCCCATACGCCCCGGTATGCAGCACATCATGGAGTATAAACAGGGCGAAGGCAAAGACTGCTGGGACGACTGCAATATGCTGGTAGGTACCTGGATGTATGATGACGGTTACATGCTCTTTGAGGAGTGGGTAAAGGAATTCGACGGTTACTGTGGTATGGGTTCAGACCCCAGCGACAGATATTACATGCATCTCCCTGTATGGGCAGAAGGTAATGTATACTTCAACGGCGCAAAAGCCTGGAACAAAGAAACCAACAGTATCGTAGATACGGAGCATACTGTAGAATTCAGCATAGAGGAAAAGGACGGTCAATGGTTCTTTAAATCCAATCTGTACAAGGTGCTTCCTAATATCACCGTAGGCACCATCAGTACGGAAACTCTGGGCATGGCCTTCGAGCCGGAGCAGCTGTTTGAAAATCCTGACGGCACTCCCATCGTGATGAATACCGACTATTTCGGAAATCACAGAGACATGCTTCCTAAAGTAGGACCTTTTGAAATGCCCACCGGTAACATCAGAGTTTATTAAAACAATGCAATTTGAAAGGGATGGCTTTAAAGCCATCCCTTGTTTATTTGCGCACCCAGCGCATATCTTCTCTCTTCATCCCGGCTCCTTGGGCAAATCTTACCGCAGCCTGCGTTGCCAGATCATATTCTTCTTCCGTCTCTAAATGCTCCAGCATAGCAGGTATATCCGCAGGCAACTTGCTGATTTCCTCCATCAGCACCCCATAGTCCATACCACCGGTTCCCAGCAGCACCTCATCAAAGGCTACGGTCAGTGAATCCGGACGGAGCGCGATGTCCTTCAGATGCAGGGTCACGATATGTTCCCGCAAAAGGTCAAAGGTATGTCTGATGAAGGCTCCGTTATCATAAAACCTGGCAGGCTGATTCATGGTATTGCAAATATCCAGATGTACACCTGCCGCTTTACGGTCCACTGCCTTTAAAAAGCGCAGATATTCCTCCGGCCCGTCTAAGAAATAATAGGGCATCATTTCAAAGGAAAATCTGGTATGGACCGGATTGACCGCATCTATAATGCGCTGGCTGACTGCCACCGCTTCTTCAAAAAAGCTTTCACTATAACCTTCCTTACAGGGACCGAACCAGGTCTCAGTCTGCTTGGTACCCAGTATATTTACGCAGGTATCCGCTTCCAGTTCCTCCGCAAGGCGCAGCCTCTCTATGATATAGTTCACCTTGCTTTCTGCCTCTGCTTTGTCCGGATGCATGGGATTACACCACGCTCCCACCTCTGCTATTTTGATATCATGCTTTTTCATGGCACGCTTAAAAGCCTCTATTTCTGCCGGCTTATCCAAAGACAGCCACCAGGGGCAGAGTGCCGCGCCGAACCCTTTTGCCACATGGGCAAGCGCATATTCCTCCGGGTCCGTTCCGTTATAAAATACTGCACCACCTAATCTCATATATCTTCCATCCTTCCCGGCCATTCAGGCGATTCAATCACCTGATACTGCTCTCATATCTCTAGAATTTATGAATCACCGTAGCATCAAAGCTCTGCATATCCTGCACTCCTGTGTATGCCATGGCCCCCTTCAGTTCATCCGTCATGCCCTGTATACGCTCAGCCACTGCTGCTCCGCCGCCCTGTCGGATATAGGGAATCAAATGGATACCTACACTGACCGCCGTAGCTCCCAGTGCCAAAGCCTTGTACGCATCCATACCGGAGCAGATACCGCAGTCCACAAAGATGGGCATCTTATCACCTACTGCTTTTACAATATCAGGCAGTACATACAGGGGCGGTACCGCACCGTTTAATCTGCCGCCATGATGGGACACTACGATACCCCGGGCGCCGATTTCCGCGCACCTCAGTGCATCCTGCACACTCAGCACTCCCTTTATGATAAAAGGAAGCTCCGTAGAGCCAATATATTTACGCAGGTCTGCGGAAGATTTCACTGCCATCTCTTCCCCCATGCAGATGTCCGCATTGCCCTTTAAATCAAACATATGATCAATATCCATACCCACTGCCAACGCACCGTTTCGCTCCGCGCAGCGAATCTGTTCATATATACGTTCTTCATCCGCATAAGGCTTGATGATACGTATCGTGGGCGCTCCCGCAGACACTACTCTCTCAAACTCCTCATCACTTCCCATACCGATCCAGTGCACCGCACCAGCCTGTGCAGCGCCCTTTGCATATTCTACCATACCATCCGGCATATCGGGATTGAAGGTCCCTATATGGGACAATGCTGCCGTCATGATAGGCGTGGCAAACTGCTTTCCATACAGTTCAAATGTGGTATCCGGTACCTTGCTGTCCATCAGTCGCTGTTCCACAAAGAGGGAGTCAAAATAAGCGCGGGTTAATTCTTTGGTATTCATAATCGCCACCTCACAATTTATTATTCTATAATCTGTAAAACGTCTGTTTTCAAATCTCTGCTTTTATCAAAAGCATACCACACTCGGGTCACCTTTTCTATGGTTTTATATGCTTATTTTTGCCAAAGATTTGCCATTATTTTGGCAGAGAATGGTGTTAACATTTGCTATCATGCTCTCTTTCCCTTATAATATTGATTAATAAATAAATGATTACGGGGCGAAGGACATATATGTTTTGGGACAAACTGCTTGAACCTTTTCATAACGGCTATCAGGAAGCCATTACGGATGCTGCACACTATCATTATGCAGCCTCTTTTTTGCGTGAGCAAATGAACTCACTTCCCGAAGCCACCAATCCTGCTGCCAGGGAAGCCTACCAGGCCTTCCTGCGTCCGGACGGTCCTGTCCAAAAGCAGTTCCGCATACTGGACCAGCAGGTAAGTCCCTTGCTACAGGATGTGGATGTAGCCAAAGACTGGTACGATCTGGTGCCCGTATGGTTTCGCGTCAACAATCGTATTCGCGACACATTGTCCACACTTGCTACCATGCAAAAAGACGAAAAGGTGGCCGATACTGTACTACCGCAGCCAAAAGAAGAAGATGCACCTCAAGCAGCCCTTCCTTCCCAGGCACCATTCCCTTCGGAAACTGCATCTGACCTCGGGCAGACGACTCCGGAAACCATACCCTCTCCCGAGCAGGCACTTTCGGAAACCGCACCTGCTCCCGGACAGATCCCTTCGGAAAATACTGTTCCTGACCCTGCACTGCTTCGAAAGCAGAACCGTGCAGAACAATTATCCCGCCTGAAACAATCCGGTAAACGTACTGTCACTTTGCTCTCAGGCGCTGCGGGCACAGGCAAAACTTTCCAGATAGAGGAGCGAGTCCGTTATTTGACAGACCGCCTGCAAATCCTTCCCCGATCCATCCTGATGCTGGCACCCACCCGGGAAAAAGCGGAGCAGCTGGGACTTAAATATCACCTGGAAATGGAAATCCCCATATCCCTGGCTGAAGTTACCGGAGAGGATGCGGTATTTACCGAACACCATACCAATGTATACACACATATACTGATAGATGACCTGCAGCATTTTACTGCCGGACAGATGGCACTTATTGAGCAGCTGGCTATGCGTTTCCCCCATGCAGGATGGTTTTGTACGGTGGACGATTGGCAAACCATCAGCGGAGACTACCAGGCCATTTACGATTTTCGCCGTATTTTCCCCCAATGTGCGGAAGAAGTATTAACCAGGGTATATCGGCACAGTGAAGAGCTGGCTGAAAATGCAGCCCTTTTTGTCATGGCGGACCCGCTCCATACGCGAAAGGAGCTTCATGGGCAGCCTTGTGGCAAACCGGCCATACACATCGTGGCATACGCTACCAAGACCGGCGAGAATCTGTTCCCCATAGCAATTGCAGTGGCACAGGAACTGGCCGGTCCGGGTTCCCTGCTGTTACCCGTACATCTGTTGCAGGATGCCAACAATATCAGGCAGTGGGTTGATCGCCCCCTCCTTCCATGCACTCCTGACCGACTGCAGGATGCAGAAGCAGACGGCGTCATCATCCCACCTTCCTTCTTTGTCAGAATGGACTGTCCGATAGTAGAAGCACAGGAGGCAGTTGACAGACGACTGCCTGCACGTGAGCGCCGCCTGCTTTACAGCGCGCTGACCAGAAGCCGGGGATGCAGTATCATCCTTACCCCTCTGGAATATCAGTCGGCATTGGTAAAAGAGTTGCAGCGATTACCGGTCAAAATGCATACCATTACATAAAAGGGCGTACCATTAAGGCCAATGTGGTGTTTCTGACAAAGTCACCTTGGCAATCGGTTTTTGTGTCTTTTCACGTAAGTACCTCTGCCGGCCTGTGTCCGAGACGTAAGTACGATGGGCTATTGTTTTAGAAGCAAATGTGAGATTTTCTTATGGGCGAAGCTTTGGAATCAGGTCTCTGTTTTTATGGCCTTGAACAAAAATTGCGCCATGTCCGCGGTGAACGGAAAGAAGAGCGTTTCTTAGCTCAGCTTTCCGGTCAATCCGCGAACATGGCGCTTATTTTCTTTTCATTTCACGAAGCATCTGTTTATCTTCCGCACTCACGCGGTAGGATTCCAGCATCTTCTGTATTGCCTTATTATAGGTAAAATCATCCAATGTATTATTTCCCGGCTGCATATAGCAGGCAGTTGCTTCCCGCTGTTTGGCCCAAGCTGTGGCTACGGCCCATGCCACCGCCATCTGCCTATAGTAGCCCGGATGCTTCATACTGTCCAAAAGCATCAAAGTGTTCCGGATATCCTCATCTTCCAGATAATAGTTCATTAGCATCACTGCTGCAAAACGCTGCTTAAACTCCTCATTACTTTCCACATAGGGCATGAGAAATTTCAGAAAGGCTTCCTTATGCTTTTTCACTATTTTGAGGGTAGCGCAGAAACCGTCACATAAAAACCAGTCATCTATCTTTTCCACATGACGTGTAATATAGGGCAAAAGCGCATCATAATCCGCCTTTGCATAACCGATAACAAAGCCCTGCAGATTCACCTCTTCTGAGGTTTCCTCCTTCGCCCTGTCCAGAAATCCCTGCCAATCCTCTTTTGCAATTTGTTTGGCCAATCTCCGCAGTGCAGGAATGCGTACCCCCAGCATGGGACGACTTCCCGGTACCAGACTTTGGCTAAAACTCTGATATTCTGCTTCCGCCAATGCTTCCAGGCACAGCTTGATTTCCTCGTACCTCATCACGATTCCCTTTCCGGTATTTCAATTTTCTAAATTTTCTCTTTACATTTTCTTCCCGTTCTGTTATATTCTTTATATCGGAACATATGTTCGGTATTTAATTGTATACTCTGAGGACTTACTCCACACACAATCAAGGTTTTTCTTCTGCACCATGCAGAGCATCTCCTTCACCTAAGCTTCAGGGTACTGACCGGCACGTCAGCTTTCACTTACCGGACATATGATGCATTGTGCTCCCTGTGGGGCGCCGGAAAGGCGCCCTGACAGGTCATATTACCCACTCTTTTAATCAAAATATCCCACATACTCAATTTTATAATCATATCCCGGGAACATATGACGGTGTAAATCAATCATGTAATCATCGGTCATGCTGGCAATGAAGTCCACCACCAGATCGTTTGCCTCATTTTCCTCATAAGGCATATTTCGGCGATAAAACCTGGTCATCTCATCAATATATGACATATGATGCTGATATATATAGGAGGATGTGTTGTGTTCCTTTACATCCTTCAGCAGCTGCTCATACACCTGTTCCATCATGGGACGTATCTGGTTTTGGAAAATACCCGCCACCTTTTCATTGCGGTATATCATCTGATAATTCTGCTTCTTACCTTTGGAAAAGGCTTCATAGAAGGAACGGTCCATTTGCAGATAACTCTTACCATAACTGTTTTCCAATATATTTACGGTCATATTGTTTATGATCTCCGCATTGGTCTTACCAATATCTTCTCCGTCAAACAGAGATACATCATCAATCAAATCCAATCGAATCGCATCCTGTCTGTCCTTGCCCAGGTAAGCAATGATATCTGACACACGCATAACACAGGCCTCCAATGTAGAGGGTACCAGTGTTTTATTCGCTGCCGGATTTAAGTAGCAGCTTTCCATCTTCTGCTCAAAATGTGCAAAATCCGTATAGGGCTTCGGTGCATACTCCTGCTGCTCCAGTTCACCGTTGTGACAGATGATACCATCCAAAGTCTGCAGGCTCAGATTCAGAGGGAAGATTTGATCTAATACTCTGGCACTGTGTATGTTGTGATTGAAGTGTCTGCCTGTATGGCCAAAGTACAAATCATCTAATATTCTCTCCCCTTCATGACCAAAGGGTGTATGACCGATATCATGTCCCAGCGATATAGCTTCTATCAGATCAAGATTCAGTCCCAGTACGCCGCCGATATTACGTGCGATTCTGGACACCAGCTGCACATGCTGGGCACGTCTGGATATATCGTCATTCTTATACAGGGAAAATACCTGAGTCTTATCAGAATAGCGATTGTAATAGGGAATATGCAGTATTTTTTCACAATCTCTTACAAAAGCCGGTCTCCACAAATTTGCACGGTCATGTGATGCATCCCGGCGGACCACATCCTCGTCCCTGCAGGCATAAGGATTTACCCAGCCCTGCGCTTTATCTTCTCTGATTCTCTCCTGTAATTCTTCCGATAAGTTAATATAATGCGCCATTTCTTACCCTGCCTTTATCAAAAGCTAAATTCACATAAAGCCGGAGCTATACAGAGATTCCTCCATATCCGACTCCGGCTTTCATGGATGTGAAGCATAGGAAATGCTCCACTTTTTTACAAAATACTACTGCTTACTGCAATGATACGATTACTCGTTCTTTGCTCCGCAAGTGGTGCAGAATGATGCACCTTCCTCTAATACTGCGCCACAGTTCGTGCAGGTAGCGGGTGCTGCAGGTGCTTCCTCAACTACTTCTGCTGCTTCCTCTACAACTTCTTCTACAGGCGCTTCTACTACGGGCATCTTGTTACCACACTTAGGGCAGAATGCGACATCAGCAGATATCTCTTCATTACACTGACTGCAAACCTGAACACCCTTTACTACTCTGATTTCATTTCTCAAACGGTCAATCTCAGCCTTTGCAGCATCAATCTTGCCGATAACCTCAGCCAGATCCAGACTGCTCCAATTGTCCTTGTTGTCATAAATCATTTTACCGATTTCTTTGTAAACAGCATCAATTGCAGATTCCTGACCGGAAATCTGTCCGTTTAATCCTGCTACCTTTGCAAGCTCGTCAGCCTTCTTCGCTACGCTCTTGCTTGTGTTTGCTATGTTTTCACCTAACTTGTCAAAAAATCCCATCTTCAATATCCTCCTCTAATTAATAGATACTCAGCAAGGAACTGTTCCTCACTGATTGATATTATACTATTCTTTACAACAGAAAACAACAAAGTTTACGTTTTTTTACAAAGTTTAGAATTTTTTAGCAATTATAAATTTCCTAGAAAATTTCTTTCTGGCCTACAATCGCAATACCATTGTTCTTCAATGCTTCGATAGCCTCTGCATTTTTATCCACACGGAAGATCATATATGCAGAGCCCTCCTTCTTGGTAGAAAGGAATGCATAGGTATACTCCACTGCGATACCGGCATTGGATAATACATCCAGCACCTTGGAAAGACTTCCTGCTTCATCAGCCAGCTCTACTGCAAATACTTCAGTAATGGTATTTACATATCCTTCTGCCTTTAACACTTCGGAAGCAGCCTCAGGATCCTCACAAATGATTCTTACGATACCGAAATCCATGGAATCCGCTATGGAAAGTGCTTTCATATTAATCTGCTGCTTTGCCAAAAATGCTGTAGCCTCTGCTAATTTGCCTGTCTGATTTTCAATAAAAATAGATACCTGTCTGATACTCATAGTGTAACCTCCCTCACAAATTAATCATGCAGTTTACGCTTATCAATTACACGTACCGCCTTACCTTCGGATCTGGTGATACTCTTTGCCGGTACCAGATGCACCTTAGGTCCGATGCCCAGCATAGTTCTGATAGCTGCTGCCAGATCTTTCTCCTTAATAGCGATATCCTTAACAGTATCGGAGAACATCTCATTAGAAAGCTCAACAAATACATCCAATGTATCATTGTTACCTACACGGTCAACCTCAATTCGATAATTAGGGCTGTATCCCTGCTCTAACAGAACGGTCTCGATCTGTGAAGGGAATACATTTACACCACGGATAATCATCATATCATCACTTCTGCCCATGGGCTTGGTCATCTTTACATGGGTTCTGCCGCAAGGACATTTCTCTCTGGATAATACGCAGATATCACGAGTACGATAACGGAGCAGAGGGAATGCTTCCTTGGTAATACTGGTAAATACCAGTTCACCCTTGGAGCCTTCGGGCAATACTTCTCCGGTATCAGGATCGATAATCTCTGCAATAAAGTGGTCCTCATTAATGTGCATACCGGACTGCGCGGTACACTCATAAGATACACCGGGACCGCTGGTCTCTGTCAGACCATATATATCATATGCCTTGATACCCAGGCTCTTCTCAATACCTCTTCTCATCTCTTCGGTCCAGGGTTCCGCACCGAAGATACCTGCCTTCAGCTTAATATCATCGGGAGTCATTCCCATTTCAGCAAGACTCTCACCAATATATGCAGCATAGGAAGGGGTACAGCAAAGAATCGTTGCTTCCAAATCCTTCATAAACTGAATCTGACGCTCGGTATTACCGGAAGACATAGGCAATGTCAGACAACCTACCTTATGGGCTCCACCGTCCAGACCTGCACCGCCGGTAAACAGACCGTAACCGTAAGCAACCTGTACTACATCATCTTCGGTACCGCCCACAGCCATAATCGCTCTTGCACAGCACTCATGCCAAATATCCAAATCCTTCTGTGTATAAAATGCAACGACTCTCTTACCGGTAGTACCACTGGTGGAGTGGATTTCTACACAGTCCTTCATAGGCACTGCCAGCATTCCGGTAGGGTATGCATCTCTTAAATCAGCTTTGGTAAGAAAAGGCAATTTATGTAAATCATCCGCAGATTTAATATCCTCCGGCTTTACACCCTTTTCATCCATTAAATTACGATAATAGGGCACGTTCTCATAAACATGCTTTACCTGTGCAACCAATCTCTCATCCTGAAGAGCTTTAATCTCTTCTCTGGAAGCACATTCAATCTCTTCCTGATAATATCTTGCCATTTGTAACACTCTCTTTCCATACATTTTGGGTGGTCCCCACAGACCTACATGGATAATTATAATTTTCCAGACTTTTCATGTCAATGATTAATAATATTCTGTGAGTGAAAATTGTGAGGGCTTGTGAATCATCCTCCCTATCCTTAGACTAGCAGAATTCAAATAGAAATACTTTTCCTACTTTGCAGACTTATTACATTTCGACACGTTGACAAACTGAAAGTTTCATAAGACTCTGGCTCCACCCATCTTATGTAAAAATTATAGCCGAAACAAGTTTTTCAACCCTATACCGAGGATAAAGCCGACTATTAAAAACGCAACATGTAAAAACGGTAAAAAAAACACCGTATACCACTTGACAAATTGGGGTTTCTCCTCCTCTTCTTTATCTGTATATTTAATCAAAGAATATATGAACAATATAAACCACAAAGGAAAAGAGGCATAAAATGCACTTGCACAAGAACACACGGGAAAAACAACAACATAAAAAATATCAATAAGCGCACTTACTATTGCTATAAGTGCAAGTCCAAC